>JAITPS010000062.1 GCA_031289325.1 Candidatus Methanovirga meridionalis | reverse complement strand
TTCCTTTCGTTTTATCTTTATCTGTGAATGTTGTTGTTTGATATTCAAAGAATTCGCTACCTTTAACTAAGTTATAGTTAAGTATGCTGATTGTTATGGTTGTTTTGAAGTTTTCGTATTTTTCTCCTTTTTTGAAGTTTTCGAGGTGTATTGCTGAGCCATATGCTTCTATTCTCCACAAGTAGTTGCCTTTTTTCCTATTTTCAACTTCTATATCGATGACTTCGTGATCATTGAATCCTATAACATCAAATTTTAATGTTTTACCTGCGAAAATTGGTAGTGTTATAGCTTTATTTTCCACAATATGTAATGATCCTTTCAAACTCGCATTATTGTATTCCAGTATTGTGTTTACTAAATATTCGGCATTATCTTTCGTCGTTTCTTGTCCAAATAAAAATTTGAACACCATATCATTTAATAAATTTAATTTCACATAACTCTCATAATAATTATCCAGAATATCATTCTCCTCACTAAAAAAATCTAATAACTCATTAATTATCAATATAATGAGTATCATAATTTTAAATTAATATTTTTTAATAATATTTATTTTAAAAAAGTTATTTATTAAGAACTTTATCAAATCCATTATAATAAAATATAAATCATGTTTTTGGCTCTAATCTTTTTATAAACAAGCCTAAAAAAACTACGATCATAGGAAAAAAGAAAAAATATAAAATTAAAATGACTTGTGGTGGAATTAAATCACCAACAACTATAGAACTTGCTATTATCATTACTAAAATAATAACAGGAGCTAAAACTACTAAAAATGTATAAATCATAACAAATCCATTAAGTTTTTGTGAATATTCTTTTAATTTTATTCTTAATTCTTGTGAAATATCTTCAGCAATTATATTTAAAATATAGGATAAATTACTTCCTGTTTTCAAACTTCCCACAATTTGATATAGTACTCTATTTAAACTTTTTGAATCTACTCTTTTTGACATGTTTATTATCGCATTCTCTGTAGTTTCACCATATTTAATTTCTTCAAGAGTTCTTGAAAATTGAGGTGAAAGAGCATCATAATCTGAAATAGTTATTGACTTTAAAGTATCGTGTAATCCTTTACCTGATTTTAATTCTGTAACCATTTGTCTAAGAGCATAAGGCAATTCTTTAGATATTTGAGAATTAATTTTCTCTTTTTGTAATTTTGGATATTGAATAATGAAAAATATTACCAGTAAAATAGCTATTAAAAAAATTAATCCTATTTCTAATGAAAGAAATAAATTTAAAATTAAAAATATTAATATGAGAAGAAATATGAAAATAGGAAGAATAAATCTTAAATTTAATTTTTCTAAGATATTTTCCTGTGAAAGAATGTAAAACATGCCTTTTTTGTTTGTAGTAGTTTTATCAACTATTTTAAATACGTATGCCTCTTGATTATCGTCATGTTTAAAGCATTTATTTTTTAAAAAGTTTTTATCTAATTTATTCAACTTATAATTTTTCATATCAAAAATTGATGTTATTAAATTACCAAATTCATAAAAAAGGGAATTAAGAAAGTAAAAGAATTTATCAAACATTTAATCACCATTTAATAAAATATCCATTATAACGACTTCATTTAATCCTTATTAATTAAATTTAATTTCATCTAAAACTTCATCTTTGTTATGATAGTATCTTTGAAATATTTTTCCAATAGCATTGTTTGATCTTAAATTATTTTTTAATAAATAATTTAAAAAGATTTTTCTATCTGAAATTTCTTCTTCTATTTCTTGCATTGAAATACCACGAGTTTCACTAATATCTCTAAGTGTTTTACTTGCTATTCCAATATTTTTTATTTCATCAGTTTTAGGATCCCAATTAAATATCTTGTTTAATTGTATATTATCCCCTTCAATTCCTACAACTTCACTAACTTCAGTAATTCTTCTATTAGATACTCCATCACTTCGATAAATCCTATTTTCCATTATAATTAAATCAATAGCTGATATCATTATTTTAGGTACATTCATGGGATGATTAATTAAACGAGTTATTGTTTCTCGTGAACTGTTTGCATGCAGAGTTCCAAAACCAGAATGTCCTGTATTCAATGCTGTAAATAATGTTATTGCTTCCTGACCTCTAACTTCACCCACAATAATTCTATCTGGTCTTTGTCTTAAAGCATTTTTAACTAAATCATCCATTGTCAATTCTCCTTTATGTTCAATGTTTTTTGGACGAGTTTCCATTCTTAAAAGATGTTTATGATTAATCTGTAATTCTAAAGTGTCTTCAATTGAAATTATTCTTTCTCGAGGATTTATAAAATTAGCTAAGCTATTTAAAGTTGTAGTTTTACCAGAACTTGTCCCTCCTGAAATTATAATGTTAGCTGGTTTAACACCTAATCCATCAATACAAAGCCAAAAAAAAGCTCCAAGTTCAACTGTTAGGGTTTTAAGTTTTATTAAATCAATTATTGTTAAAGGATCTTTCTTAAATTTACGAATTGTTAAACTTGGTCCATCTGCTGAAATTGGAGAGATTGTAGCATTGACTCTTGAACCATCTAAAAGTCTACAATCTAATATTGGTGATTCTTGATCTATTCTTCTGTTAACTTGTCTTGTAATCGTATCAATTAAGGTTAGAATATCTTCTTCTTTTTCAAATCTTAAATTTGTTTCCATCATCCCTAAATCTCTATGATATACAAAAACTGGTTTATTAACTCCTATAACCATTATCTCTTCTAAATCATCATCTTTAATTAAAGGATCTAAACTTCCATAACCTGTTATTTCCTGAAAAAATTTATTTGAAAGATTTTCAATGTATATATTTCTTTTAGAGATGCTTTCATCAGACATATAATTCAAATTGTCCTCATTATTAGTCTTTATACTATTTAAAGGCAATTTTAAATCTAAAAAATTCTTTATATCTTGAAAGAAAGCTTTTTCATTTAGGTTAAAATCATCACCAGATGAAATAGCTAAGTCCACTAATTCATTTCTAAGTTCTCTTAATAATCTTTCTTCAGTTTTAGAGAAATTATACTCACTAATTACTTTATACTCTTTCATGTAATTTATTTGATTATTTTCATTCAACATAAAATATTTCCCATTGTTGTATTGATTTTTAATTAAAATTATAATAGTAATATATTTTATATTTTAGTTAATAAAAAAATAATAGTTTTAAATAAAATAATAGTTTTAAGAAAAATAATAATTTAAAAAAAAATAATAATTTAAAAAAAAAACAACAATTTAAAAAAAAATAATAATTTAAAAAAAAATAATAATTTAAAAAAAAATAATAATTTAAAAAAAAACAACAATTTAAAAAAAAACAACAATTTAAAAAAAAACAACAATTTAAAAAAAAACAATAATTTAAAAAAAAATAATTTCTGCTGTTAACCTAAAAATTTTCGTGTTAATACCTTGAACAGTGAAATTTACGGCTATTTAAATAATACTGATGATTAAATTTTAAAATAGCACCATTACGAAACAATTAAGAAAGAACTTGTAATAAAAAACATAGAAGAAGCACTAAAATTATTTAAAAACAAATCATAATAAAAAAAGAAAAAAGATTAATGAAAACAAATAATGAATAAAATCAGAGGTTGATAGCAGTGAGCTATCAACATTAGACATTTAAAAGTAATATGTGCATATACTGGCCAATAAACTCGTTAAAACAATAATATTGCCGTTTTAGTGATGATGGTAGTTAAAATGTGCGATACTTACCATTTACAACACCTTCAGTTATAGATGTTATATTAGATAACCATCCATCAATTATGCTCTCAACTTTTTTAGATACTTCTTCTAATTTATAACCATCATTTAAAATTAACTGTGATGTGGCTGCTTTTGGTTGGTCAATAGCTTTACCAATTTGGCTTAAAATCATTATATTAACTTGTTTAATACCTTCAACTTCATCAACAATATCACGAGCCATTTGATTAGACAGAACATTGTAGATCTTACCTACATGATTAATAGGATTTTTTCCAGATGTAGCTTCCATAGACATTGGTCTATTTGGAGTTATTAAACCATTAGCTCTATTTCCTCTACCAACAGAGCCATCATCACCCATTTCAGCAGAAGTTCCAGTAACGGTTAAATAATATCCTTCACTACTATCAGAATCATCATTATCCCCAGTATTAACAAATACTTCAATTTCCCTATCTGTTTCTTTACTTGCTAAATTAAAAACTGCTTCACTTAAATCTGCTTTTATGTTTTTGTATTCTGCTACATCCGAAACATATTTTGACACCATAGCACAAGCAATAGTTAATGTTATTTTATTTTTTTCTCTTAAACCCATTACTTTAATATCTTCTCCAATTGCAGAAAATTTACCTTTTTTAAATGAATTAGAATTTAATAATTCTTCACTATGAAGTACAATCTTTTCTACTTCTGAAAATGGTGCATATCCTACTCCAAATGATGTGTCATTAGAGGAAATAGCTCCTTTTCTTTTAAAAACATCAACTAAATCCCCAGAACCTTCACCTATTTTACATTCTACAACTGCATCAGTTTCAACATTGAAATTAATAAGAGTTTTATCCAAATATTCTTTTGCTGCTTCAATAGCTATTCTATCAATAGCAAATTTTCTTCCATCAAACTCTCTAACTCCTCTTCCAGTTAATAAAAAGTCAATAGGTTTAATTACTTCTCCACCATTAAATGTGGGATTTGATTCTCCAGCAGTTATTTGAACCTCATCAGTATTATGATGTAAAACCTTTCCTTCACCTAACTTATCCATATACTCTTTACAAAGAGCCCTACTTACAGATTCAGCTATTCCATCACTAATACTATCTGGATGTCCAATACCTTTTCTTTCAACAATTTCTATATCAAGTTCTTCAATTGGTGTTTGATTTAGTTTATCAACAATAATATTTCTCATATATATCATCACATGAATTTTTAAAAACATTTTTATAATATTTAATATTAAACATAACTTAACATAACTATTTATTAAAAATAAACAATTAAATTAATAAAAAAATTAAATTAAAATTTTTATTTCATTAACGAAATTTAATATAATATAGTCAAAACTCAATTTAGCCACTTTGGCATTTTAAAAACTACAGTTTTTAAAGTTATAAAAACAAAATTTTTCTGTATTTTCAAAATTTTTTAATTTTACTAAAATATTTTAGTTTTTAAAATTATTCTTTATATTTTTATTAATTTAAAATTTAAATGTTTTATTTTATTAATTATTCTTTATACTTTTATTAATTTAAAACTTAAATATTTTATTTTAATTATTCCTTAAGAATAAGAAATTTAATTAAAAAAAATAAATTTAAAAGAAAATTAAACGATGATTTTGCCAAATTCAAGTTTCCCATTACACATACCTAAAAAAACAATTTCTTTATTAATTTATTTAAAAATCTTTATTAATTTATTTAAAAATCTTTATTAATTTATTTAAAAATCTTTATTAATTTATTTAAAATTCTTTATTAATTTATTTAAAATTCTTTATTAATTTATTTAAAAATCTTTATTAATTTATTTAAAAAAAATATAAACTATAAAAAGTTATTTATATTTTAGAATTATCGTCCAATAATAAAATTTAAAATTAAAAAATAATTTTACTTAAATTCCCTATTTAGATTCCCAAAATGATTTTTCTTTTTTTGGAAATCTAAATTTTACTTCATCTAATGCATAATCACAAAATGAAACACACATTTCAATATTATATCCATAAGGGCAATTATTACAACATTTATGCTCTACTATACCATCGATTGATTTCATGTTGTCTCTCCATGAAAATATTATAATAAATTAATATTTTATAAGTATTCTTATTTATTATTTATGAGTATTCTTATTTATTATATTTTTATAAAAAACATCATAATAACATTTTTATTTACTATAGTTATTATAGATAAGTTCTTAAATTTTAAAATGATAATTTTTTTTATTGAATTATTTAATTTAAAAATTACTTTATAAAAATCTATAATTCTAAATTTTAAATAATATAAACATATTTTGATTAATATAAATAATTTTAAATTAATATTTTTTAATAATATTTATTTTTAAAATAGTTATTTTTAAAATAGTTATTTATTAAGAACTTTGTCAAAAATATTATATTAAAAACTTAAATTTATTGATAAAAATAAAAAAAAAAAATTAATTTTAAATTTACACTTAACTATCAACATCAACTAACTCAAGGTTAATAGCTGGGTTTGTTTTCCTGGAGTTTAATATCTCTTGATCAACTTCACCAGTTTCACAATTAACACCAGTTATCTTAACAAACCAAGGTTCTAAGTTGTCAACACCATTAATAATCATAGTACGATTCTCACTTAATTTAATGTAAGCATTCAATACCTGATTGGATTGTTTATTACTTTTAACATTGTTGAGTCTACTCTCAAAGTTATTCCAGAATGTCTTTAGCTCAGGACTAATAGATTTCTCTTTAACTTTTGGCAATTCATATTTCAACATTTCATCAAGTGCATGGCTATTTTTAATAGCTAATTCTTTAAATTCTTCAAAGTTACTAACTGTCATAAATAATATTATTGATTTTATTATAAATAAACTTTTTCAAAAAGTTGGATGTTTTTCAAAAAATAATTGTAACAAATTTTATGAAGATTTTTTTGTAAACAAAAATAATGTCAATATAAGAGACAAAACTCAATACAAGAAAACTTAACAATTCCATTTCTCTATTCTACACTTTATATCCATTATAATTCCTAAAGAGTCGGACTTTTAATAAATAAATTTATAAAAGACTATATTATATATTAATTAAATTAAATGATTTTAGTATTGTTAAAATAATTAGTATAACTACAACAATTAAAATAAATTTCATCCAAGGAAAACCTTTTTTTTCTGTGTCTTTAAGTTCTTCCATTGATGGTATTTCATCTATATTATCTAAATAATAGTTTATACCTTTTTTATGTCCTGCACCAACCACCGCAACAACATGATCTTTCTCAATTCCAAGAAGAGATTTTGCTAAATATGCATCTCTTTCTTTAACAAGAACTTCGTATGCTGAAGGAGATGTTTTTTTAAAGTACTCCATTACTTCTTCTAAAGTATCTTGTTTCTTTAAATCTTCAATATTCTCTATTTCATTTCCTCCTGAAAACATTGAATAAATAACATTAAACATGAATTTAAGTTTTTCAAAAGCCCCCATTTTATTCAATGCTCTTTGTAGTGTGATATTAATATCCCTGTCGATTAAAGCTATTTCTGCACCATTTTCTCTTCCAGCTTCTATTGCAACTATCATTTCAGAACCAGGTTTAACATCTAATTCAGCACCAATTTTACTTTGAATTAATGATAGTATAGAGCCTGTAAGGTAAAGTCCAACTTTTTTCTCCTTAACTATTTCAGAAACTCCCATTTTTTCTTCTTTTTCAACCCCATTTTTCTCTTCCATTAAACGAGTGAATCGTTGATAATCAAGCTCAATAGCTACAACTTCGGGCTGTTGTTCATTAATAACATCCTTTACTTCCTCAACACTTTCTTTAGAAACATGAGCAGTTCCAATAATTGTTAAACATTCTCTTCTCATTTTTAAACACTCTAAAATATTTATATAATTGAAATTTATTATATTATAATTTATGATGTTGATATTATAAATAAATGATTTAATGTTTTAGATAATTATAGTGGTTTTGATAAGTCCTTAATAGTATAAAACTTAAATTTTTGCAAAAATTACTACTTTTAATTTTTCTTAAAATCAATTTTTTAAAATTAAAATTATTATTTTTAAAAATAAAATAAAATATAGTAGCTTTGATAAAGTTCTTAATAAATAATTTTTTAAAAATAAATATTATTGAAATACAATGATTTAAAATTATTTATATTAATTTAAAATTATTTATATTAATTAAAACTTAAAATCATATACTTTCATCCACTGATATTAAAAATTAAATAGTTTAATAAAAAAATTATCATTTTAAAATTTAAGAACTTTTTCATAATTACAATATTTAAAAAATTTAGATAAAAGTTTATATATACCAACATCACAAATATATTATCATGGGATTTAAAGATTTACTATATGTTATATCAGCTATTTTTATAGCAATTGTATTTATGGTTATAGCACTTGTATTATTTGGTGCATTATTTAGAATAGTTTTATGGATTATACCTATTATAATAATTATTATAATGGCTATTATAGTAGCATTTATTATTTATAAATGCTTAAAACATTATTTATAAATGCTTAAAAAAGTTACTTTAGAATATTTATTTTAATAATTAATTTTCAATTTGGATGTACTTTTGGAAAAAATATGAAATCTGATGATAAATCATGTTGAATCCCCTAGGAAATTCCGTCAATTTTCTACATTTTTGAGACACCATGTTAAGAATTTATCAAAACCACCATTGTATAAAACTTAAATTTTTGCAAAAATTACTACTTTTAATTTTTCTTTTACTACTTTTAATTTTTCTTGAAATCAATTTTTTAAAATTAAAATTATTATTTTTAAAAAAATAAATAAAATAAAATATTTAATTATAAATTAATAACTTTTATTAGATAATTATAACTTTTATTAGATAATTTTTAGATAATTTTAAAAATTAAAATATTTTAATAAAAAATAAAAAATTTTTAAATTATAGAAAATCCTCGTTTTTCTAAGTGAATTGAAAATTTCACTATTGAATCAAAGACTCTCTAAGTTAAAACTAAAGTTCTTAAATTGCAAAAAATTTGGTTCCAAGCTATAAAAAATTTGGTTCTAAACTATATTTTATTATTAAATTTGAATTTTCTCACCATTTCTTTAATAGTATTTCTTTGAATTTATAATTTTTCTTTGAATTTATAATTTTTCTTTGAACTTATAATTTTTCTTTGAATTTATAATTTTGTAAATGATGGTTTTTTAAAGTAAAGATCTAAAGTTGTCTGTTTTGATTTTAATAGTTCTTTTAAAAGACTGCTTTTTTTCACATACTTATAAATTGGGATTTTTAATTTATTTTTAAGATATTCTATTGATTGTTTTAAGGTTTCAAATTCCCTATATTTCCCTTCCATTGCATATTTAATGTTTTCTCTAACATTGAAAACTCCAAGTGGGACATAACCACCGTATGCTTCTCTTAAAACTATAGCGGCAGATTGTATTTTTTCTTTATTTAAATAGTCTAAAATAGACATTTTGCATGTATAATAGCAACCACCAACTGTGGAATACTCTGTTTTATTCCTATTAGTCTCATAATCAGAGAATATCATTTCTTCTTTTCCTAATATTTGAATAAATGCTTCCATCCATTCATATTGCCATTCCATTGGTAGTAATATAATAGCATAATAGTTTTTTAAGCTTTGAAATTCATAGACTCGGTAAGTATCTAAAATTGAGTAATGTCTAACCATTTTTAATAGATTATTAGCTATTGTTGAATCACATGCTGTTATTGACCATCTTGTAGGTACTAACTTCCTTTTTTTTCCTGTTCCAATAGTTCCAACAGATAATGCTTTCTGAAAACGAGAGAAAGGAACATTTTTATCATGTAAATTCATTAAGGCTTCACTTGCTTTTAAATCTGTATCATAATATGTTTTCTCTAACTGGCTATCCCATCTTACAGAATCTATATCAAATTTTTCTATAACTGCACTTGGACCATGTGGAGTATTATCTTCACTAAGCATATTTCCATGAGGAATTTTTCTAAATTTAGCTTCACTGTCTATTGATTTTGATGAAAGTGAAATGTCTTGAAGTTTTTCAATTAAAGGATTGTTTAAGTCATTAATAGCTAATAATTGTTTTCCACGAACAAGGTTAAGACGATATTTTATAATATCTTCCTGTGTTTTACCTTCACTAATCCATGATTCAGGAGAGTCTACAATTGCAGTATCTCCATGTTCAGGAACCATCATTGGTCCTACATAGACCTTTGGATAATTCCATCTTCCAATGAATACTGATGGTGGAGTGCTTCCTTCTAAATCTTTACCAACTTTAACAGATTTCATCTGAATTTTATCTGTAAGTTTTTTCAAATATGCATTTTTAGATTTTATCATACTAATACAAAAAATTTTTTATTATGATTATCATGGAAAAGTTCTTAAATTTTGAAATGATAATTTTTTTATTAAATTATAGTCCTTTTGGAAAAGTTCTTAAATTTTGAAATGATAATTTTTTTATTAAATTATAGTCCTTTTGGAAAAGTTCTTAAATTTTGAATGATAAATTTTTTTTATTAAATTATTTAATTTTAAATATTAATTTATAAAAATCTATAATTTTAAATTTTAAATAATATAAATATATTTTAAATAATATAACTAATTTTAAATAAATGTATTTTAATAATACTCTATTTTAAAAAAATTATTTATTAAAAATTTTATCGAATCTACTATATTTAATTTTAAATATTATTTTATGAAAATCTATAATTTTAAATATTAATTTATAAAAATCTATAATTTTAAATTTTAAATAATATAAATATATTTTAAATAATATAACTAATTTTAAATAAATGTA
>JAITPS010000268.1 GCA_031289325.1 Candidatus Methanovirga meridionalis | reverse complement strand
AAAATAAAACATAATTATTAAATTTTTAATTAAAAAAATTATAATTATTATTTTTAAAAATAAAAAGATAAAAATTGTTATTTAAAAAATTAATTTAATATTAATTTAAAATTTTTAAAAATAAGATATTTAAAATAAATGATTAATTACAAACTTTTTTATAACACTATAGTATAAAATAACTTGTAGTATAAAAAGATTTTGGTTGATATATGAACACTTGCATCCAAAGTGATCTTATTTAATATGGGATCGATAAAAAATAAAAAAGTTCTTAAGTTGACAGAATTGACAATAGAATACAATGGTTATAAAAAAATAACATTTATACTTATTGAAAAATTAGGAAAAAATAAAATGAAAATAATAATCGTTAAACCAGGACGATCAAGATATAATAAACAGGAAAACAGAGTTTTTCACGGTATTGGATATATAATTCAATATGCTCAATTACATGGGTGTACAATTGATTACTTAGATCTATTCAACACTAAATTGAAAGAATTTAAAGAGAAAATAAAAGGCTACGACTTGGTTGGTTATAGTATTGTGTCTTTCGAGTGTAGTGATGCTATTAAGGCTATCTCTATAAATAGAAAGGCAAATGAAAATGTTACCATCGTGGTTGGTGGTATTGATCCAAGCATAGATCCAGATAAATACATTCAAAATCCACTTATTGATCATGTGATAACTGGTGAAGGAGAAATATCATTTTTCAAGATTATTCAAGCCAAAAAAACGGGAAAAACCCCTGAAAAACTAATTATCGGAGAACCAGTTGAAGACTTAGACAGCTTAGGATTTATAAATAGAGATTTATTCCCAGAGGAAGAACCTTCCCCTTTTCATATTGGAATGGGATTCAAAAAACCATTTTTTTCTCTTATTACAAATCGTGTTTGTGTTTACAAGTGTAAATTCTGCCAACCATGTTCTGAAATCATGTTTGGATCTAAAAAACGTTTTATGTCCGCTGAAAATGTTGTAAGTGAACTTAACTATCTTAAAAATAAATATGGATTGCAATCTTTTGCTATGATGGACGATAATGCTTTGCAGAATAGAGAATGGTGTTTAGAATTTATAGAACGTTGCAAAAAAAATAATTTTAAGGTTAACTTTAGTATGTTTGGTAGAGCGAATGATGTGATTAAAAACGAGGATTTACTTGAAGGTTTTAAGGAAATTGGATTAAAATATATTAATATTGGATTTGAATCAGGTTCTAATAAAATATTAAAGTATTTAAATAAAGGTACAACTGTAGATTTATATAGAAAAGCTTTATTTATACTAAATAAACATGATATAGAAATATTTGGATCATTTATGATAGGATTTCCATTTGAAACTAAAGAAGATATTAAATTAACAGAGAATTTTATAAAAGAAAACGAATTAAAAGGTTCAATGATATATCCCTATTTTCCATATCCAGGATCCTATTTACATGAAGAATATAAAAAAAAGAACCTAATTTTTAAAGAGATTTATCCAGTATTTTATAATCTGAAATTTACTTTCATTTATAGGTTATTAGTTTTACCAATGTTAAAAGGTGTTAATTACTATTATATTTCATTAGTGAGATTTAGATTTTTTCTTTATTTTTTTTCAGATGCTGGTTTCGTTTTAAAACCTATTATAGTTATGGGTTTAATCTTAAGTTATGTTAGTATTACTATATTTTATTTAGTACACTATATACATGTAATAATAGGATGCATAGGAATTTCTAAAAAATAGTGTACACCAAAACTGAAAAAAGAATATAATGTTGCAATATAGTAGATTGCAAGCTGATTTCCTTTTAATTTATAATACTCCTGTTTTTCGTGACTATTTATATCAAAAACATTTCCTCTTTGTTTCATATCTACTTGCTTTGCAATGTTTTTAATGGTTGGATTAGCTATTATATTCGTGAATAATGAGTTTTACTTTCTATCTTGTATACAAAGGAAGCTAAAGATAAAGAGTTAAAACCTGTAGATAATAAATTAACATCTATTGATGTTTCATGCTTTTTAACTCCTATTTGTTTAGATACTAAATCTAATATATCTTCTTCAGTTTTATTAGTTGGTTTTACTATCCTTTTATTTTTATTAACTGTTCTTTTATATAATTCAAGTACATTATCTGGTAATACATTTTTTCTATCTATTTTGCCTCTATCATTTAATGGAATTGAGTCAATTTTCTTAATAATCAAGGGGATCATATAATCTGGAAGAATAGATTTTAACTCATTAATTATATTATTTTCATCAATTGTTTTATCAGAGACATAGCCAGCATATAATTCCATATCATTATCAATACCTGTTATTTTAGATGTATCAAAACCTAATACTGCAGTATAAGAAATTCCATCTACTTTTAATAATACATTTTCAACTTCACTTGGTTCAACACGGTAACCACGAATATTTATCATGAATAGCTATTTC
Source organism: Candidatus Methanovirga meridionalis (assembly GCA_031289325.1). Taxonomy (GTDB): domain Archaea; phylum Methanobacteriota; class Methanobacteria; order Methanobacteriales; family Methanobacteriaceae; genus Methanovirga; species Methanovirga meridionalis. Next base: position 1,773 of record JAITPS010000268.1, on the reverse strand, counting down.
ACTACTTAAACCATCCAATTGTTTATATGATAATTTTTCTGATAATTTTTCATTTTCGCATTTAATAGCTAAAGCATCGGATTTTTCTTTAACAACTTTTAAAAAGTCTTTAAGTATTGAATTCATAATCGTGCCTATTTAGTATTGAGTTATAATGTAAATTTAGTTATTAACTCTGTAATAAACCTAATTTAGAACTATGGAATTTTTTTCATGTTCTTATCATCTACAATTTTTTTGAAAAATGTTTGGATGTGATTAAATAAAGAATTAATCTCATCATCACTATTAAAAGCAAAGTTATACACTAAAAATATCCTACAGCCTTTATCTGATGGAAAAATTTGAAAAATAAATCCGTTAGGTGATAGTTTAGGATCAGCTACTACTTCTTCCATTTTAACATTATCTTCAATATCTTCAAAAGAAAAGTTATTGTTTTCATAATGACTTATATAATTATATCTAACCATTGGACTCAATTTAAAATCAATTCCAATGAATTCTTGATTAAATGAAGAAGTTACTTGATTTTTTAAATGATTGAAATAGTTTTCTATGGAATCATAACTTGTATTTAAAAAAATGGGAACCATTTTTGCAAAATATCCTACTGTATCATAGTATTTTGGATCATTTCGACCGTTAATATGATTAAATATTAATATTTTATTTGTTTTTAAAAATTTACTTAAAGCCAATGATATTGATGCTAAAATTAAATCACTAAGTAAAACATTGTTCTCCTTACAAAAATCATCATATAAGTCAGAATTCATATATAATTCATGTGTTTTGATTTGATCTAAATTTGAAATTCTATATTTAGAATATTGTTCAATGGGAAGAAAATTATCGTTTGTTTCTTTAAAAGATAAATATGGGCATCCATTTTCCCTTTCATTCTCCCTATCTAATGAATAATCAAAGTAATCATATTTCTTTACAATATTTTCATTGTTATAAATTCTGATTAGATCATCTATGAATAAATCAAAACCCATGTTATCAATAATCAAATGACTAATGTCCATTAATAAATAAACCTCGTTTTTATAGTAATACAGCTCAAAACGGAACAATAAATCTTTAGTTATATTGTATGGTTTAATAAATATCCCTTTTATTCTATCAGGAATTTTTTTATTATGAATTTTGATATCTACATTTTTAGTATAGTTTCTTCTTTGATAAATTTTATTATTCCTAAAACTGAAATTTGTTTTAATATAATAGTTTAATTCAATAGTCTTTAATAGTGCATCTTTTAGTCTATAAACTCCAAAATTTTCATTAAATTGTAAACATTTGGTAATATGATCATGTTTTGAAAGTTTATAATGTGTATACTGTTGCCGTGTTAAAGGATAATATTTTCTCACTTTCCTAAATTTATTCTCCGATACTGTTTCCTCCTTTGTCATGACCATTTTTTTATTTAGTTTTTTTATTTTATTTGCAATCTTAAGTATTGTTTTTTCTTCTAATATGTCATTAAAATTAACATTAATATCGCTGCTTATATTATATCTTATAAGATTAGATAATTGGATTGCTTTCATTGAATTCAAACCAAAATAAAACAGATCATCATTAATATGTATATGGTTTTTATCTATTGAGAGTAAATTGGATACTATTTTTGTAAGGGTAATTTCAAGTTCAGTTTTTGGTTTTTGATAATCATCATTTTTTAGGCTCACTTCAGGTAACTTATTTCTATTTAATTTACCAGAGTTGGTCTTAGGAAACTCATCCAAGTATATGTAAAAA
>JAITPS010000267.1 GCA_031289325.1 Candidatus Methanovirga meridionalis | reverse complement strand
CAAGAAGTCAAATAGCTGATTATATTAAAATTAATTTCCCTAACAATGGGGATCTTTTTGTTCCTCAAACTCCAATATATCTGTCTAATGTTCATGATGGAGACTATGGTTTTAAGGTTCCTGTTGTTGACTTCAATAATCACAAAGAATTATTTATTCTTTATATTGATGGGAAAACTGGTTCTATAACAGATTAATATAACTATTTTTTCTTTTTTTTCTATTAAAAGGTAATAGCTATTACTTTAAAAATTGTAATGATTTAAAAATTTTAAAAATGTTTAATCTAATTTTAAGATAGTATTTATATATGATAAAAATATATTAAATATAATGTTTATATTGATATAATAAATTGGTGAAATAATGGAAGAAAGTGTAACTGTAAATAGAGAAGAAAAGTTATGGGCTGATGTGAGAGGATATAGAGTTGCTACAAATAATGCACGTATTCTTGGTCAGTTAGAAGAGTTAATAATCAATGAAAAAACTGGAAAAATTGTGGATATTGTTATTAGGACAAGTAGTGAAAAGAATATTAATATTAAAGGAGCTAAAACAAAAGGCGATTATTTACTTGTTCCATTTTCAAGAGTTGAAAAGGTTGGAGAGTTTATAATAGTCGCTGAATAAATTCTTTTTTAATATTTTTTATTTAATCATTTCACATATTTTCTAAGCATTCATCTTTTAAAACTCGAGCATCATCGCTTTTTGGGTTCATTGAAAGAACTTTAGTAAATATCATATTAGCTTCTTTAAATCTTCTTAATTCTAAGAGAACAACACCTTTATTTAACCAAAACCATTCATTATCTTTATCAAGACGAATGGCTTCATCATAAGATTTTAGTGCTTCCTCGTATCTTCCAAGATCAAAAAGAGCATTTCCTTTTCTATTTTGAGTAATTGGATCAATATCTTTTTCATCAAAACAATATTCTAATCCTTTATCATAAGATTCTAATGCTTCTTTGTGTCTATCCATTTCTGTTAAAAGATTACCTCTCGCATTCCACACTTCTGGATTCTCTAAATCGATTTTAATAAGAGTATCATAGATTTTTAGTGCATCATCAAGTTTTCCTAAAACCTGAAGAATAAAGCCTCTCCAATACAATATAGATGGATTTTTGGGATTCAAGCTCATTGCTTTATTGCTGTTTTCTAATGCTTCCTCTACTTTGTCATAATTTAGAAGAGCAATAGCTTTATTATTCCATATATGTTCATTATTTTTTTCAATGGTTAATGCTCTATCATAGCATTCAATAGCTTCTTGAAATCTCCCTATTCGACTTAAATTATCTCCTTTTTTATTTAAAAGATAAATATCATTAGGATCAAATTCTAAAGCAGCAGAATAGCAAAGTTCAGATTTATCATATTTCCCACTATCAAATAAAATATCTGCTCTCTGTGTTACCATTGCTTTTTCATCTATCTTTTCTCCTTTCCATTCATTAATATCTAATTTTTTAAACTTTATAATTTGAAATTTATCATCATCTTTTAATTTATCCACATACATTTTCTTAAATTCTTTTATCATTTCTTTAGAGCTATTATATCCTTCTTTAATAGCTATTTCATTATTATTTTTCAAATCTTTGTACTCTATAATATCCACTTCTACAACCTTAGCTTCAAATATCTTTTTCTTTTCTTTGGATACTAAATTCCAATAACAATGCAATCTATCTCCCTTTTTCAAAGGAGTTTTCCATAACTTTCGTATGGTACTTGTTTTTTTTCCTGTTATGAGGTCTATGTTTTGACTTCCAAAAGATAAAATTGGCATGTTTCACCTTAACTATTATATTTCTTATCTTAGATATTAATATTTCTTATCTTAGATACTATATTTCTTAATTTATGAGCATGTTATTCCTATTAATCATAATATTTTTTTTATTTAATATGGAGTTTGTACAATTTTCGTATTGCAATTTTCGTTTATTTCTAAGAAATTTAAGAAAATCTTCTATTCGTTTAAAACTTGTTTTTAATAATTAAATTTTAAGCTATTGAAATTAAATCGATTAAAATTAGTATTTTATTTAATTATAGTAGTTATGGAGAAGTTCTTAAATTTTGAAATGATAATTTTTTTATTAAATTATTTAATTTTAAATATTATTTCATGAAAATCTATAATTTTAAATTTTAAATAATATAAATTTATTTTAATTAATATAAATACTTATAAATTAATATAAATAAATTTTAACTGTTATAAATAATTTTAAATTAATATAAATAAATTTTAATTGATATAAATAATTTTAAATTAATATAAATAAATTTTAATTGATATAAATAATTTTAAATTAATATTTTTTAATAATATTTATTTTTAAAAAAAGTTATTTATTAAGAACTTTATCAAACTCACTATAATTTTAATTCTTTAAAAAATAATTTAATATTAATATCATTTTTTTTAAAATTATTAAATTAATCTTTAAATTGAATAACAATAATCTTTAAATTGAATAATAATTTATAATATGATTTTAATTTGAATATAATTTAATTAAATTAATAATTTATTAAATATCTATTTAGTGAAATGAAGATTTGAAAATTTAGTTAAATTAATTGTATAAAATCCACTTAGAAACATTGTATACTAAGAAAACTGAAAATTATATTAAATAAGAAAAATATTATATTAAATAAGAAATAATATTATATTAAATAAAAATATTAAAAAAAGAAATAATATTATTGTGGTTTAAAATCTTCTTTAGATACTCCACACAATGGACAAACCCAATCATCAGGAACATCAGAAAAATCAGTACCTGCATCTACACCATTATCAACATCGCCTACTTCAGGATCATACACATGACCGCACATTCCACAAACATATTTATTCATATCATCACCTACTTAAAAAATATATAATATTCTATTAAATTAGTTAAAATATCCATAAGTTACAATAGCTATTGAATTAGAGCTATTTCTTGCAAAATAATTAATCTATTTCAACAAAATTCTTCCTTGCAACTCCACAAGAAGGACATCTGAAATCATCTGGAATATCTTTCCATTCTGTGCCTGGAGCAATACTTCTTCGTTTCTCTCCCTTTTCAGGATCATAAACATACCCACAAATTTTACACTTAGCTTTAGTCATTAAAACACCATTAATTCCATGATAATTAAAATATAGCTAATTTCATCTGATTATTATCCAATAGAGATCCAATATATTCAATAGAGATCAACTATATTTCAAAAAAATACAAATATTTTATTAACATTATAAGTTGTACTTTTTATATATTTATATTTTCCTATATTTGGAGTGTTTACTTTTTGATTGAAGTGTTTAATTTTTGATGGAGTTTTTTTAAAATTTTGTTATTTTATTTATAAAATGAAAATCTAATTATTCAAATCCTACACACTTTTTTACACCATTCACACATTTACATTTTATATAAATCCACTAAAACTTATATTCGCAAATATTTTTCAATAATTATGAAATTTTAGCTTATCTATAATAACATTTATATAATAGTTTTTAGTATAGTAATATTTGTATAAAGTAATTATTTATATAAAATATTATAATTAAATAGTAATAATAAAATAAAATAATAATAAATTAATAATAAAATAATAATAATTTAATAAAATAATAATAATTTAATAAAATAATATTAATTTAATAATATAATAATAATTTTATATAATATTATATAATTAGTTAAATAAATTATATAATTAATTAGATATAAAATAAATTATTCAATTAAAATAAATTCAATATTAAAATAAATTAATTCAATTAAAATAAATTATTCAATTAAAATAAATTATTCAATTAAAATAAATTATTCAATTAAAATAAATTAAAAATAATTAGTTTAAAACAATGTTGTCAAATTAAGAAAATTATTTTTTTAAACTTAAATTGAAATTAAAAATGGAGTTTTTATAAAACAAGATTTTATAGAAATTTTAATCAAAAATTCTTAAATTGGCAGTATTGTAATTTAAATTGGCAGTATTGTAATTTAAAAATAATATTAAATTAGATTATTGGAACTTTAATAGATTATTGAGACTTTAATATATTAATTTAGATCATCTAATTTTTTATTATTTATTTTTTATTCAGTAAAAAAGTTAGTTAAGAGTTGATAAAATGATAAGAATAAGTATGTCATTACCAAAAAAGTTACTTTCAGATTTTGATAATGTTTTAAAGGATAGGAATTATCAATCAAGATCTAAAGGAATAAGAGATGCTTTAAAAGATTACATTGTTCGTTACCAATGGATGAATGCAATGGAAGGAGATAGAGTTGGTGTTATTACAGTCATCTACGACCATTATTACACTGGAGTTATGGAAGATTTAGCTGAAGTTCAACATGAATATAGAGAACAAATTAATGCAAGCATGCATGTACACATGACAAAGGAATATTGTATGGAAGTTATTGTTGTAAATGGTAGTGTTAATACAATAAGAGAGTTAACTGAAAAGATGATGAGGCTTAAAGGTGTTGATCATGTTAGACTTACCAGTACAGCAAGTGGTGAAAGTTTAGATTCTGATTAATTTTAAACACTTCTATTTTTAATTTTTTTTATTTCTTTCTTATTTTTAATTTTCACGGAATTGAATTTACTATTCAAGATTTCATGTTATTTAAAGTAACAAAATATCATCAAGATTTACTAAGAGATTTTGAAAGATTATCTGTTTTTTTTGAAGCTATTAATGAAGTTTATCTAAAAAATGAAATTATTCAAAACAATAGTTTTGATGTTGCTTATGATTTAGGTTGTGGGAGTGGTATTCTATCATATTTTGCATCTAAAGTAGCAAGAAAAGTAATAGCTATTGATAAAGATTTAAATATAATTAAAAAAGCTGAATGTAATATAAAAGAACAGGACAATATTGAAGTAATTCATGATGACATTTTAAATCATGAATTTAAAGATAAAGCAGATTTAATAATCTGTGAAACATTAGATACTGGATTGATTGATGAAGAACAGGCATTAATTATTAATCATGCCCTTAAATATCTAAAACCTAATGGCATCATAATTCCAAATGGCATTATAAATGTTGCAGAACCAATATCAACAAATAAACCTTTGGAGTATGTTTCTTATGATGATGAAAATAATTTAAATCAGGAAAATAAGGTTCAATACAATACTTTAGGTAAGTTTATTGTTTATAGTGAAATAGATTTCTATAAAAAAATTGATTTGAAGTTTAAAAATAGATTAACTTTTAAGATTACTATGGATGGTATTTTAAATTGTATTAAAATAAGCACTTTTACAAAATTAACAGCCGATATTATTTGTGGTTCAACACAAATGTTAAACCCTCCAATTTTAATTCCAATTAAAGAGCAGCATGTTAAAAAAGGGGACAAGATAAATATATCTCTTGAATATGAATTGGGTGGAGGATTAAAAACTATAAAAACATACTAACAATCATAATCTTTAATGAGCCAATAAAAAAAATTATAAGTATTAGTGGTGTTGATAAAATTCCGAAAATATTTAAAATAGAGCAATTATTAAAGTTTGTAGAAGATTATGACAAATTTCTTATATTTGGAATAGGAAACGAACTTAGAGGAGACGATGGTTTTGGTTGCTTATTAGTTGATAATTTAAAAAAACATTTTTCTAATAGCTATTTAAAAAAAAAGAATATAGTTTTGATTAATGGTAGTTTTGCTCCTGAAAACTTTATTGGTTTAATAATAAAAGAAAATCCAAGCCATATATTAATAGTGGATGCTGTTTTATTAAATGAACAATCCAAAATAAATAAGGATACTAATAATAAACCGTCAGGAAAAATATTGAATATTAATAGAGATGAAATATCTAATTATAATTCTTCTACTCATTCAATGTCTCTTAGTTTTTTAATTAAATATTTAAATAATAATATAACTTTTAAAACTTTTATTTTAGGTGTTGAAATAGAATCTATGGAATTAGGAGATAATTTAACAGATAATATAGAGAATAGCTTAAACAAACTTCAAAATATTCTAATAAAAACTTTAAATAGTCTTAAATGATTAATTATGACTCTAACAAAGATTATGAATACTAAAATTATTCATGTTAGATAAAACAAAAATATAATTTGAAATTGAAAATTAATAATATGATAACATAAATATAAAAACTTAAAAATAAAAAGAATATTCTAACTTAAACTATGATTATTCAATAATAATAATAAATGATATTAAGAAGCTTATGAAAGATTTAAGCAAGAAGTTTATGAAAGATTTAAGCCCATTAATGATGAAACAAGCAATTTTAATAAATATATCCCATAATAAAATAATATGGCCGATAAAATGGAAAATAATGACATTTTAATTAAATTAATCGAAGAAAAATTCGATAAGATGTATAATAAATTTGATAATTTAGAGAAAGAGAATAAGTCCCCTAAAGAAAGTTTTGAAAAAGATAGTAATTCTCTTAAAGAAAGTTTTGAAAAAGATATGTATGAAAAATACTAAAAAATAGTTTTTCTATTGTATTAGTCATTATACTTATTATTCATGGGTGGATATTAATTTAAGAAATTTTTTCAGTTTCAGAAAAAATAATTGTTGCTCAGTTTCTATAATTTTTAATTGATTTTAAAGATGAATTAACTATAGTAGTTTGGATAAAGTTCTTAATAAATAACTTTTTTAAAAATAAATATTATTAAAAAATATTTATTTAAAATTATTTATATTAATTAAGATAAGTTTATATTATTTAAAATTTAATATTATAAATTTTTATAAATTAATATTTAAAATTAAATAATTTAATAAAAAAAAATTTAATAAAAAAAAATTTAATAAAAAAAAATTTAATAAAAAAAAATTTAATAAAAAAAAATTTATCATTCAAAATTTAAGAACTTTTTCATAGAGACTATAATTTAAGAAATTTGATGAAATTTAAGAATTTTTGATTGTTGGATAATCTCGAAAAATTTAAGTTTAAGAAATTTGATTGAAAAAATTATTAATAATATTTTTTTGCAAGGATTTAAGTTTCATATTATATGGCTTAAAAGATATGATGGTCTATAATTGGTGTAAAATATGAAAATATTGTTTATTGGAGCGAGGTTATTTGATGATGTTTACTTTTATCTTCAAGAGAAAAATATCTTTAGTGTATTGACGGAATCTAATGAAAATTCTACTAACCTTAATTTAGCAAATAAATATTATATTGTTCCAAGAGGTATTGATAAGCCAATGAAAATAGCTATTGAAGAAAAAGTCGATGGTGTTATTCCTTTAATTGGCATTGATCCTCCTTTATTTAACTTTGCATTAATGAAAGAAACTTTAGAAAATGATTTTAATATTCCTGTAATCTCTTCAAATAAATTAGCAGTTAAAGTATGTGTTAATAAATTTTTAACCAAAGAATTTTTTAAATATTTTAATATAAAAACACCAGATTATTTTGTTTTCCAAAATAATAAATTTAAATCTAATATAAATAAGCATGATGAACTAAAATTTGACATAGATTCAGGTATTGATAGCAATTTAAAATCATTTTTTAGCTATTTAAATGGAAGGTATGAAAATTATTGTGTGGATGATTTAAATAGTAATAATAATATTGATTTTCCTTTTGTATTAAAACAATTTGAAGGTCAAGGAGGTAGAGATATAATAATTTCTAAGAACAGTGGCTCATTTTTAGAATACACTAATAAATTCAATTTGACTTTATGTGAAGAATATATTGATGGATATGAAATATCTATTGAAGTTTTATCTTATAATGCTGAATATATCCCTCTTGTTCCAGTGTATAAAGGTGAAACTTCTCTTGAAGGAACTCATCCATTAAAGAAAATTAGATCTGCACCATGCCAAATTGATGGTTTAGATAATGATTTAGTGAGAAGTATTGCAGTTAAAATAGCTAAAAACTTAAATTCTGAAGGAACAATAGATATAGATTTTATATTTTCTAAAAAGGATAAAGAACTTCATGCTATTGAAATAAACCCACGCCCGAGTGGAACAAGATATTTATCAACAGCTTCAACTTCAGTAAGTCCATTATTAAAGTTGGTTGATATGATTTCAGGAGATTTTAATACAAAAGATATTAATAATGAAATTAAAAACTATCATGCTTTAGAAATTCCAATAGGAAGTCACACTTCTCCTGAACTCAAAAAATCTTTTAAAAAATTCAATAAAAACTCATGGGTAGTTCATGGCCCTGAAAACTATAAACGAGTTACAATAAGTGCTGAGACTAAGGAAAAGTTATGTGAAATAACCAATGATGTTTTAAAATTAGGAGAATTTATTAATTAATAGATTTAATAGGTTAATAATTTAAATAAACAAATAATTTAAATATAGTGTATGAAATAATGTTTTTAAGTACAGAAAAACTTCGTTTTTCTAATTGAACAAGTTCAATAATGAGATTTTTTAAAAATAAAATATAATTATTAAATTTTTAATTAAAAAAATTATAGTTATTATTTTTAAAAATAAATAAGTAAAAATTATTATTTAAAAAATTAACTTAATATTTATTTGAAATTTTTAAAAACGGAGAATGTATTCTCCTAAGTTGAAAATAAATTTTCAACAATAAGATATTTAAAAATAATGATTAATTACAAAGATTTTTTACATCACTATAATTAAAATTTATTTATATTAATTAAAATTTATTTATAATAATTAAAATTTAATAATTATAGATTTTTATAAATTAATATTCAAAATTAAATAATTTAATAAAAAACAAAATTAAATAATTCAATAAAAAAAGTTATTATTCAAAAGTTATTATTCAAAATTTGTTATTCAAAATTTAAGAACTTTTTCATAATGACTATAAATATAAATAAATTCACAAAACACCATAATAATGATTATAGTATAAAACTTAAATTTTTGCAAAAATTATTATTTTAATTTTTCTTTAAATCAATTTTTTAAAATTTAAATTATTATTTTTAAAAAATAAATAAAATAAACTATTTAATTGTAAATTAATAAATTTTATTAGATATTTCTGAAAATTAGAATATTTTAATAAGAATTAAAAAATTTTTAAATTGCAAAAAATTTGGTTTTAAAATATAAATAAATTTATTAAAATGCTATAAATACACTAACAATAGCTATTTGGTGATGAGATGGAAGAGTTTAGTCAATGGTTTCATAATGTTTTAGAAGAAGCAGAAATAATAGATTCAAGATATCCTATTAAAGGAATGAGTGTATGGCTACCAAAAGGATTTAAAATAAGAAAACATATTCTAAGAGAACTTGAAAGATTAATGGATAAAGATCATGATGAAGTTCTATTTCCTTTATTAATTCCAGAAGCTGAATTAGCAAAAGAAGGAATACATGTGAAAGGTTTTGAAGAAGAAGTTTATTGGGTTACTCATGGAGGAAATAAAGAACTCAACGAAAAATTGGCTATTAGGCCAACAAGTGAAACAGCTATTTATCCTATGTTTGCATTGTGGATAAGATCCCATATAGATTTACCAATAAAAATCTATCAAACTGTAAACACAATGAGATATGAAACTAAACATACAAGACCACTTATTAGGGTAAGGGAAATCACCACATTTACAGAATCTCATACAGTACATGAAATGTATGATGAAGCAATTGAACAAGTCAAAGAGGGAATAGCTATTTATAAACAATTATTTGATAGTTTAGCTATTCCATATTTAATCCATGATAGACCTTCATGGGATAAGTTTCCAGGTGCAGATTATACTTTTGCCTTTGATACTTTAATGAAGGATGGTAAAACTCTACAAATTGGTACTGTACATAATCTTGGAGATACATTTGCAAAAACATTCGATATAAAGTATGAAGCAGCTGATGGAAATCATAAACATCCTTATCAGACTTGTTATGGTCTTTCAGATAGAGTTATTGCATCTTTAATAGCTATTCATGGGGATGAAAAAGGTCTTGTTCTTCCACCATCAATTGCTCCTATTCAAGTTACGATAGTCCCTATAATATTTAAAGATGGAGGTGAAGAAGTATTATCTAAAGTTAATGAAGTTAAAGATATTTTAGAAGAAAGTGGATTTAGAGTTAATATTGATAATCGAAGTATTAGACCAGGTAAGAAATATTATGATTGGGAGTTAAATGGAATTCCACTTAGAATAGATTTAGGACCAAGAGATTTACAAAACAATAAAATGGTTATAATAAGAAGAGATACATTTGCAAAAGAAGAATGTTCATTAAATGAAGATATTGTATCTATTTTAAATAGCTATTTATCTAAAATAAATGATAATCTTAAAGAAAAAGCATGGAATTTCATTAAAACCTCCATGGTTGAAATAACTGATTTAAATAAAATAGAAGAGACAGTTTTAAATGGGAATATTGGTTTAATTAAATGGTGTGGTGATGATGATTGTGGTAAGGAAATTGAAGAGAAAACAAACTTAGATATTTTAGGAAAATATGATGAAACAAGTGGTGTTTGCATTAATTGTAAAAAAGAAGCAAAATATCTTATTTCAATAGCTAAAACATATTAACTATATAGTGGAGGGATTTTATGGATGATATTTATGCAATTATTCCAGTGTCTAAATTTAGTGATGCTAAAACTCGATTATCCCCTTTTTTATCATCGACTGAAAGGGAAAACTTGTTAAAGGTAATGCTTAATGATGTGGCATCGGTTTTAAAAAAATATGTTGATAAAGTAATAATTATAAGTAAAGATAGGGATGTTTTAGATTATGGAAAAGAATTAGGATTAGTCACCCTTGTTGAAGAGGAAAATTCAAATTTAAATCTTGCACTTAAACAAGCAATGGAGTGGGCTAAGGATAAGGTTTCAAAGATTATTATAGTTCCTTCAGATATTCCTTTAATAGCTAAATCTGATATTCATACCTTAATAAATCATGGGAAATCTCAAAATTTCATAATAGCTCCTTCACGAGGAGGAGGCACCAATGCCTTAATAATAAAGCCATTAGCTATTGAAATGATGTATGGTGAAGACAGCTTTAGAAAACATGTTGGTGAAGCAATAGCTAATAATTTATCTCCATTAGTCTATGATTCATTTTTCCTATCTTTAGATGTTAACATAACAGAGGATATTGGAGAAATATTGTTGCACGATGAAAATTCTAATACAAAAAATTATCTAAAATCATTAAATATTTCTGTTAAACCAGTTCATGGATTGCAACGTTTAAAAGTATCAAGATAAAGGTGATTTTTGATGATTGGGATTTCAATAGCTGGATTTGATCCATCAGGAGGAGCTGGAATATTAGCTGATATTAAAACATTCACTTCATTGGGTATTCATGGAACAAGTGTAATTACAGCATTAACAGCTCAAAATCCAAGAAAGTTCTTCTCAAACTATCCAATAGCTATTGAGTTTATTGAAAAACAGTTTGATTCAATCATTGATGAATATAATATTAATTATGGGAAAACAGGAATGTTATATTCGGATGAAGCAATTAAATTAACTCATAGAAAACTTAAATCAAATGATATTAAATATGTTGTTGATCCTGTTATGATTTCAAGTTCTAATGGAAGTTTATCCAAAAATAATATCTCAAAAACTTTAAAAAATAGTTTGATTAAAGATTCAATACTCATTACTCCAAATGTATCTGAAGCAGAAACTTTATCAGAAATAGCTATTAAAAACCTTGATGATGGAATCGAAGCATCCCACATTTTAAGCAAATATTCTAATGTTTTAATTACAGGCGGTCATCTTAATGGAAACAGCATATTAAATATTGATGGAAAGATAACAATATTTAAAGAAGATTTAATCAAAACAAATAATGTTCATGGAAGTGGATGTACTTTATCAGCAGCCATTACAAGCTATTTAATTAAAGGAGAAGAATTACATATAGCCATTAATAAAGCAAATAAATTTGTGAGAATAGCTATTAAAAATGGTCACTATGGAACTTTAAGATTTTTAACCAATTTTAAATAGATATACTACTTTCATTAACAGTCGTAACACATTACTCGTACTAAATAACACATATAAAACCTTTTAGATTTTCTTAAAATTGAAATTTAGCTATTTAAGAATGGATTTAAATAATTTTATCCATGTTAAAAAAGTTTGATGAGGTACTACATTATTAAAATATATTTATTTAAATTAAGTTTATATTATTTAAAACATGTTTATTTTATTTAAATTAAGTTTATTTTATTTAAAACAAGTTTATTTTATTTAAAACAAGTTTATTTTATTTAAAACAAGTTTATTTTATTTAAATTTTAAAATTATAGATTTTTATAAATTAATATTTAAAATTAAATAATTTAATAAATTAATATTCAAAATTAAATAATTTAATAAATTAATATTCAAAATTAAATAATATAATAAATTTATTTATGAAATTCCAACTCAAAATTTAATATGAAAAATTTAATTTTACAAAGTACTATAAAAATCCTACTTCACCTAAATTTTTAAAAACTAAATTTTTAAAAACACTTAAAACATTAAAATAACAATTATTATTACTTTAAATTATTATAATAACTAATTCTTAAATTAATTTATTCTTTAAATAGTTATTTAATCCTAAGATAACCTATAATGTGGGTGGTGGATTTTTCAATGAAAATATCTTAAACCCCCATTATTTTAATTTATTCTTTTTGTATTCTTATTTGTTTAAATAAAGATTAATTAATTGGTTTTTAATTTGTGTTTTATAAGTTGTTAAACTATTATAAAATTCTGTATTATAGAATCTATGTTTTAAATTTTTAATTTGTGTTTTATAAGTTGTTAAACCGTTAACTTTATATATAACTAATTACAATAAATATAAATTGGAGATATAAGTGTTTCATATCAAGATTTTTAATATGAATACTTATACTCTGAAAATGTAATTGCAGGTTTTTAAATCATTTTTTCTTTTTATGATTTGAAATGATGCATACATTCAATGAAATAGCTAAATTAATTTTTTTTTAATAAATATAAATCCAAAAGAACCTAATAAGTGATGAATATGAATAAGAAAATATTTAGTTTAGTAATAATAGCTTTAATAAATAAATAGAGAGAGTGATTAAATGAATGTTCGTAATATATTATTAATAATAGGAATACTTGCTTTGGTTAGTGGATTCGCTATTAGTAGTGTTTCTGCTCAAGATTCAGAACCTATATATAATTTACATGTTGGTGATAGTAAAACTTTTAATTTGCCTTTACATTATACGTATGGTGGTATTACTTATAAAACCAGATTTGTTGAAGATAAAAACTGGAACAAATATGGTACTTTTACTTCTACAATTAATGGTGATACTGATAAAATAGTCATTACAGCAACCCATACTGCTAATGGTAAAAGTGTACGTATTTTTGCTGCACAATATTACATTTGGCCTGTTTGGTATAATGCTGGTCATTCAAATGCTATAATTACTTAAAAGGATTATATATTGTTTAATAAATTTTTTCGGTGATAAAAATGAAAAAAATATTAAGTTTAATAGTATTAAGTTGTATATTATTAGGCAGTATAAATTATATTTCTGCATTTAGTGTATATGATAATTATGTTTTAGTGTTTAATAATAATGGTAATCAGAGTAATATACCTTATATAGCAGCACATGATAATGGTCTTCAAGCACAATCATGGGAATTCTTTAATGGTAATTATCATAATTATGATGGATGTCAATTTTATTATTATAAATTAAATAATAAAATATATATTACATCTTGGAGATATTTTCATAGCATTAATGAACCATTACCAGAGAATTTTATAACAGGTGCAACACCACTTTTTGATGGTAATAATTGGAGTATAACTAATCATGAACTTATTAATAGGACACTTATTAATGTACAATTAAATCCTGATGGATCTATTAATTCTGAAGCATGGATGAGTTATTATAGTTGTGATGTAACTTTAATTAATACTATTCCATTTAAGCAGTATGAAAATGAAACATACCCATATAATTAATTTTATTTTTATAAAAGATATTATATGAATATTGATGAAGCAGTATAATTAGCTAATAAATACATAGACGATGTTGATTATCATTCTCGTGTTGAAGAACTTGAAGCTGGTAAAGGTGCTATTAATTATGATGGTACAGCTGGTAAATCAGCGAGTACAAAAAATTGTCATGTAATTACAGATACATGGAATAGTGGATATATTAAATTATATGATGGTTTTTAATTAAACCCTTTTTTATTTTTTTTTATAGTATATCTCAACTGTTATAACTATTGAAATCAGATATGTATATCATATGGCAACAGATAGAAACTTTGAAGTGGAGGATCATTTAAGTGTTAATGATCTTAATTTTGGTTAAATGAATTCATGAATATATGTCTTAAAAGTTAGGGAATTACTATATTTTAATAATGTTTATTTTTAGAAGAATTACTTTTATTTTTAAAATAATTACTTTTTATTTTTAAAATAATTACTTTTGTTTTTAGAATAATTACTTTTGTTTTTAGAAGAATTACTTTTGTTTTTAGAATAATTACTTTTCGTTTATCTGTACATCCAATACAACATGAGAGACTCCTGGGGCATATTTTTTAATTGTTTTTGTGTTTAGGAGTTTAACTTTCTTATTTTTTGCTGTTTTTTTTATTCTGTTGATTGGTCTGGTATTAATTAATTTATTTGGGACGGTTTCATGATAGTGTAGAATTCCACCGTTATTCAATGCAGAAATAGCTGAATTTAAGTAGTGATGGGTGGTTTTTATGTAACCCATTATAATTCTATCAACAAGTATATTTCTATCCAAATCTTTACAGTTTCCTAAGATTGGATTTATTTTGTTTTGAACCTTATTTAAAATTATGTTCTTTTTTAGATAATTGAAAGAATTTGGGTTAATTTCAATAGCTATCACTTTTTTTGGATTGGAATGAATAGCTATTGGTATTGAAAAATAACCAATTCCTGCAAACATATCTAAAACAGTTTCATTATCATTTACAAGTTTAGCTATTCTCATTCTCTCATTTGTATTTCCTTTAGACCACATTATTTTTGATAGATCCAAATTATATAAACATCCATTCTCTTTATGAATCGTTTCAGTGGTCTCACCGTACAAGAGTTCAATTTTTGGTTCTCTTATTTGACCAGAAATTTCATTAATCTTAACTATGGAATCAACATCAAATTTATCTAAAATCTTTTTTAAGTCTTCTGGATAATAATCTAAAACTAAAATCCTACCAATTTTTTTCCATTTCATATTATTCACCTTTGCACTATAATTGGTGAATGTAAATCATTTAAGAAAGTTTATATGGGCTCTTTAATGATTTAGTTTTCGTATTTCATTGTTTTCATATATTCCTACATTGTTTGATATGTTTTTTTGAAGAGAAAAATCAATATCATCATTGTATCCTAAATCTTTTAATCTATTACTTGATTTTGAATTGTAAATTGCTTTTTTAAGTAATTCATGGTTTTCACTTCCTAAAACAGCACTTTGAGCATATTCACTAATATCTAAAGATTGGAATTTAGTCTTATTTTTTTTGAATTCTTCTTTTATAGAATTAATTATATCTCCACTGACTAAGTAATCCTCTATTGCAAATTCTCCTCTTACTCCTGCCATGACAACATCCACATGTGAGTTAGCTAATTTTAAACAAGCTTTTCCAACGGATTCACTGTTGATAAGAGAACCTATTAAGACTTTTGATTTCATTTCATTAAGTATTCTTGTTCCATTACTTGTAGTAAGAATTAAAGCTTTTAAATCTGTTTTATATTTTTGAATGGCTACTGGAGAGTTACCAAGCTCAAATCCATTTATTTTAGCTCCAGTTCTCTCACCAGCTAAAACTCCATTCTTTTCAATAGCTATTTTAATTGCTTCTTCTTTAGTTAACACTGGAATTATTTTTTCATATTTATCCAATGCTATTGTAATTGTTGTACTTGCTCTTAAAGCATCAACCATAATAGAAACATCTGAGGATATTGTTTTCTCAAAACTTAGAGTTAATTTTAATTTTCCCATGAAATCACATTTTTATAATTACTATTTTTTATAATTAGCCCATAATTAATCTTTATTTTCTATTTCTTAATTTATTTTAATTATATAATATTATGGGGGAGTTCTTAAATTTCGAATAATAATTTTTTTATTAAATTATTTAGTTTTAAATATTACTTCACAAAAATTCATAATTTTAAATTTTAAATAACATTAATATATTTTAATTAATATAAATAATTTTAAATCAATATCTTTTAATAATATTTATTTTTAAAAAAGTTGTTTATTAGGAACTTTATTAAAACCACTATAATTAATACATGAGTAATTTTTATATCTTATATTATATTCATAATGGAAAGGTTCTTAAATTTCGAAATGATAATTTTTTTATTAAATTATTTAATTTTAAATATTTTTCATGAAAATTTATAATTTTAAATTTTAAATAATATAAATGTATTTTAATTAATATAATTAATTTTAAATCAATATCTTTTAATAATATTTATTTTTAAAAAAGTTATTTGTTAAGATCTTTATCAAAACCAATATAAATATAATGTAGAATTAATCTACAAACTTTTTAAAATTTATTTTTTATTGATTGATACATGAGTAATTTTTATATCTTACATTAAAAATAAATAAATTTATAAATAATTAAATTAAATTAAATAGTTTTATTATAAACAATAATTATTATAATTAACTAAAAAGGAGAAGTTTAAATTCATGAGAGTTATAACAACACCAATGTGTGAAAGAGTGGTTGAAATTGCTGGAATAACTAATTTTAAGGTAAATAAAAATCTTAATGAAGAAGAAGGAGATTTAGCTATCTCAATATCACAGAAAAAAGCTAAAATAAGGTCATTAGTTATCAAATTAAATACATTTAATCAGGTAAAAAATAGTATACTTGAAGTTTATAAGTATAATGAGTCTGAAAACAAACCAAATTTAGATGATGAGATAAATAAAATTTTCATGGATATTAATATGTATAAATGGATTGATAAAAATCAAAAAGAAAAGTTAAGAGAATTTAATTCAAATATTGAAGTTATGGTTTATACAAATTTTCTAAAGGATATTGTTAAAGATATGGGATTTAAAATAATTAACTTAAACATTTTTGATTTGGATGTTAAAAAACATAAGGAGCTTATTTTAGAAGATTTAGTGAAAATTGAAGAAAATAATTTGGATGTAGATTATTTAATATTTCCAGATTATTTTAAAATAAATAGGTCTTATCTAACTCCTAAAACTCAAAATAAAATTATTATAATGCCAACTCACAACAACATATCCAAAGATCCTATTGAAAGAGCAATAATTCGTTATTCAATTCTTGAAAAGTTAATTAAATGAGATGTGTGATTATTAATCATTAATATTTGTTTAAATAGGAAAAGAAGGGTTTAATTTTTAATTTTTATTTTTTATTTTTTATTTTTTATTTTTTATTTTTTATTTTTTATTTTTTATTTTTTATTTTTTATTTTTTATTTTTTATTTTTTATTTTTTATTTTTTATT
>JAITPS010000265.1 GCA_031289325.1 Candidatus Methanovirga meridionalis | reverse complement strand
TAATTTATAATTATTTATTTTAATTTATAATTATTTATTTTAATTTATAATTATTTATTTTAATTTATAATTATTTATTTTAATTTATAATTATTTATTTTAATTTATAATTATTTATATTGGTCGAAATATATTTATATTAATTAAAATTTAAAATTATGGATTTTTATAAATTAATATTTGAAATTAAATAATTTAATAAAAAAATTTAAATAAAAAAAAATTTATTATTCAATATTTAAGAACTTTTGCATAATGACTAATGATGACTATATGATGACTATAATGATCTAATGATGACTATAATGATCTAATGATGACTATAATGATCTAATGATGACTATAATGATCTAATGATGACTATAATGATCTAATGACTATAATGATCTAATGATGACTATAATGATCTAATGATGACTATAATGATCTAATTTTTTGCCTAAAAAATAAATTTCAGATTTTCAATTTTCATCCTCTTTTTGTACTCCATATTTAATCTTAAAATATATTTTAATTATAATTTTTAGTTTTAGAATTAGAATAATATCTATCAGAAGTTTTATTAACAGTTATTGGGACTGTATATTCACTAATAAGATTGTTTAATCCAGTGTAGACATAAATTCGTAAGGATTTAAGGTTTTGATTATCCTTTGATGCATAAATTAAATCAACTGAATCTTTTTTGTCCTTTAATAATGTAGTATTACTATTGATTATATAATTAAAAGGTTGTGTTTTAGGAAGAATAATAGAATCTGGCAATGTTAATTGTCTATTATTTTGATCTAAAGCAATAGCCACTATACTCATATTTTTAATGTCTTGATTGGCTTTAAAAGATAAGCTATAATAATTAACTGTATAATTATTTCCAACCGCATCCTGTTTATCTGAATTTGAATAAAGGAATTGCATGTCTAAAATATCTATTGGTTTCATATTATTTAAAAGAAATAGCTTATTAATATGCAAACCAGTTAATGATAAACCAGTTAATAAGACTATTACTATTAAGGAAATTATTACCAATGTTTTCATTTGTTTAACCATATTTTAGCCACTGTTATACATTTTAGATAAAAATTCGTATACATATAAATTTAGATTATTTATAAAATCAAACTGTTAAATAATAATACTATCAAACTATATCATTCCAATTTCCAATACTATCAAACTATATAGTTTCATAAATAATTAAATTAAGGAGTTAATCTTCTCCTATCTCTTGGGAAAAGAACGGTTTCTCTAATATTGTTAAGACCAGTTAAAGTCATATTAAAACGATCTGCTCCAAGACCCCAACCAGAATGAGGTGGCATTCCGTAATCAAAAGATTTTAAATAACTTTCAAATGCATCTGGATTCAATCCTTTCTCAGATATTTTATCTTTTAAAAGGTCATGTTGATGGATTCTCATTGCACCAGAAGATATTTCTAAGTTTCCAAACATTAAATCAAAGGCATGGCTTTTTGTTGGGTCTTTTTCATTTGGCATGACATAAAATGGTTTTATTTCAGATGGCCATTCTGTTAAGAAATAATAACCTGGATATTCCTCACCCAATAATTTTTCACTGGCACGGGATAAATCTTCTCCCCATTCCATTTCAACACCTTTTGAATTAATGATCTCTACTGCAGTATCATAGGTAACTACAGGGAAAGGACATTGAGAAAGTTTTAAATCCACATTAAGAATATTTAAGTGTTTTTGGCAATTCTTAATAACATCAACTAAAACTTTGTTAACAAGCTTTTCTAAAATCTCCATAACATCAATATCAGTCATGAAAGAAGATTCCATGTCGATAGAAATGGTTTCATTTAAATGACGAAGAGTATCATGTTCTTCTGCTCTAAATATTTGAGCTATTTCAAAAATTCTTTCAAATCCAGCACTCATCATCATTTGTTTATAAAGTTGAGGAGATTGGCTTAAAAAAGCTTCTCTTTCAAAATATGTGATAGGAAAAAGTTCAGTTCCTCCTTCAGTAGCTGAAGCAACAAGCTTAGGAGTGTTAACTTCAATGAATCCATTGTCCTCAAAGAATAATCGTGTGCTGTGAAGCATTTGGCTTTTAATTTTAAAAATAGAACTAATATTATCTCTTCTTAAATCAATAAAACGGCTGTCTAAACGTGTATCTATCTCTGCTCTAACTTTATCTGTTGGATCCATAGGTAAAGGTTGACTTGCTTCATTTAAAACTTTAATTTCATTAGGAATTATTTCAACACCATTAGGTGCCTTATCCGAACCTTGAACCTTACCTTTAATAGCCACCACAGACTCTTTTCTAAAACTTCTTATTTGTTCTAAAAGTTTAGAATCAATCTTTTTACTTGGAGCTGTTACTTGTATTTTTCCATCTCTATCACGAATTACTACAAATACTATTCCACCAAGATCACGTATTTCATGTACCCAACCCATAACTATAATCTCTTCATCAACGAGATTGGAATTTATATTTTTAGTAAAGTGAGTTCTTTTCCAATTATCCAATAAACTTACCAATTTAGTCACACCTTAAAATTAATCTTTCTATATTAAGTATAGCATTAATCCATATTCTATTACATCTAACAATTATATTTAACAATTTATTTATCACATCTAAACAATTATATTTAACAATTTATTTATCACATCCAAACAATTATATTTAACAATTTGTTGTCGGATAAAATTAGGAGGTTTCCCTCCTAACCTCTCCTAAGAACGGCTCGTGTCACTTTCATGACAAGCCGCTCAAGCATATCTTTATCTGTTAGTGTGAAAATCTTCGCTTAAATT
>JAITPS010000243.1 GCA_031289325.1 Candidatus Methanovirga meridionalis | reverse complement strand
ATTAGACATTTCCATCATGCAACCTCTTAACCAATTACTTGTTTAAGAGTTTCTGGGGAGAAAATCCCACACAACTGGGATTAAAATATTTAACAATATTTCACTGATTTAATTAATGAAGAATAGAGACCCTATCCTGTCGCACCCTAATTTATACATATACAACTCAAACATTTAACCACAACCAATAAAAAATTTAATTACCTATTGCAAGTTATGTTTTTTAAGTTTATATACTTATAATATACTGTTCAAGTCTTCACTGATGAAATATTCTTGAGAAAAGTAATTTTTATAATTTCCAATATTTGATCTATCAAAAACTTAACTGAAATGACTTAGTATTATATTTACTTGAGATTTTAATATTTTTAAGAGTTTCATGTAATTATTTTAAGCATTTTTGAAATTTTAAAGCTATTTTTAAAACAAAAATCTGATTTCAAATAAATTCTTAATATCACTCTAAAATTAATACTAATAAAATTTATCAGTATAAATTTGAACATTACCATTACTAAGTGATTAATTAATAAATAATATGAAATTAAGTTTAATGGAGAAAAATAAAGAAAAAATAAAAAGAAAAATCTTTAACTTGACAGCATTGCTGTCGCACCGAAAGATTTATATAGTATTAGTTATTATATTATATCATGGGTACATTAATTTAAGAAATTTTTTATAGTTTCAAAAAAATAAAGTTTCAGAAAAAATAAATGTCGCCCATTTCATAATATAAATATCAAACTATATAAAAGTAACTATAAACTATGTTGTCATGACAATAGAATATAGTGATGATTATGGAATGCCTATTGAATCTGCATTTGATTTTGTGATTATGATACAGGGTTTGGGTGTTGAACATGGCTGATGAAAAAGAATCATTAATATGTGAAAATTGTGGAAGTAATAATCTTACTAATGAAGATGGGGTGTTAACCTGTCAAGCATGCGGATCAACTTTCACAGATAATGTTTCAAAAATAAAAAGTGCAGAAGATAAAAGAATAACTGAAACATTCGAATATATTCGCGAAGAAAGGAAAAAAAAAGAAATAAAAAGATTAATGAATTTATATAGTAAAAAAAATAAAAATATGGCTATTAATTTAAATATAGCTTTTCCTGGATTAGGTTTATTGTATGTTGGAAGCATACTACAAACTTTATTAGGGATTGTATTAACATTTTTAACAATATTAATATATGTTGGAGCTTACATGCTTATAACATCTATGTATGCAGTTCTAATTATTCTTTACATTGTGATCATTGCAGGTTGGATGGGTGTAGTAGGTTATTTCAGTATAAATCATATATTTGAACCAAGTAACATTTTAAATGATGACGAAGTGTTGAAATATGCTCCAGATTCAGATAAAGCCAAAATGCTTTTTTGATCTTGATATTATCTCAAAAAGATCCACACTACTTTCATGCTGTAATAAGTTTATATTTATGAATATCTGTTCCATTTTAAAATTAACATCATGGAAAATTCTAAAAAAATAATGCAATTTTTTAAGGAGATTAACAATGAAACAATGCATAATATGCAAAAAATAGAAGCTTCAAGAGGAATTATCTAAAGAACATGTAATTCCAGAGTCTTTATTAGGTAAAATCACTATTTGGGAAGTTTGTAAAGAGTGTAATAATTCTTTAGGAACAAAGATAGATTATTTATTGACAGACAATTATTACATCAAATCCAAGAAAGAAAAGTACAATGAGAAATATAATGCAAACTTTAAAGTTAAAAGTCTCCTTGATGGAACTACAGCCATGGAAAATGGAATTAAATTAAAATTCGTATTTGATAAAAATAATACAGAACCTAAAAGTAAAAAAATCATACCATCTATAGAATGTGATGAAACTGGAAAAATATGTATTACTGGAGATTTAAGTGACAAAAAACAAAATATAACACAACTATCTAAAAAATTAAAAAGAAAATATAAAATTGAAAAATCCTATAAAGAACTTGAAAAATTATTAGATGATGGTATCAAAACTACTGAATATACTTCTATGGAAGGAAAAAGGACTAAAAAGCTAAGATATGGTGGTTGTGAATATCCAATTTTAAAAATAGTATATGAATTTGCTTACAAACATTTAGGAGGTATATTTTTAGAAGATAAAACTGGAGAAAGAATTAGAAAAATACTCTGTGATAGGATTTATGGGGATGAATTCAATGAAACTGAGAGTTATAAATTGATGGGGGATAGAAAAATAGTAAAAGAGATCAATGATGAAAATATAATTCATTGGCTTTCATTATGGGTTGCTGATCCATATATTATATGTAGTTTTCTAATATTTGGTACTTATGCAGGATGTTTGATTATTAGTGAAAATTCAGATAGATATGAATTTGATCCATTGATTTCGAGTCATGATATATCTGGAGATGGAAAAATCTTTTAAACCCACTTACGAAGAGATAGTTAAATATCAATCATGGTTATTGAGTTTAAAATAATAAATAAATTGGGGCGATAAATATTTTTTAATCATTAAAATGACTATAAAAGTTATCTGACATTACATGTAGTAACCTTAGCTAAAATGATGGTTTTTTCATTGATTTTAGAATTGTTGCTCCAGTTTTTTAATTAAAATTTGAATATTAGATTATAATAATCAATTTTGGAAAATCTCAATTTAGGAAATAGTAAATTTTTATATTGTTTAACTTTGACATTTTTTAATTTAATAGGGGAAATAGAATGAAGGAAAATACATTAGAAATTGAAAATTTTGGTGAAATTAATCAAGCAAAGATTGATATTAATAAAATCAATGTAGTTGGAGGTATAAATGGGTCTGGAAAAACAACTGCAAGCAAAGTTTTATATTCTTTTTTAGTTAGTGATTCAAATGATGCGGATGCAATATACTTAAAGGAATTGATAAAATCACTGAATGAATTATATGACAACATTTATCATATAAAAAGATTTAAAAATGAAAATATGAAAACATACTATACCGATACTTTTCCCCAACTAATGTTAATAAGAGCATTTTGTAAAAATGTTTCGTTACTATCAGATTTAAATGATGAAAATTTTCATAATTACAAACAGCATTTTAGATATGGAGGAAGAAAAATGTTAGAAAATTTTGAAAACTACAGTTTCATAGATTTAGAAAAAAAATTTTTAGAAAACTTAAAAAATCTCAAACATGAAGTTTTGTCTTCAAAAAATTTAATTGATTCCATATCTTATGTTATAGATTTATTTAAAGCCCTTGAAAACAATGAAAATCAGAATGAAAAAATTTTTTGTTTAGCACTTTATAATGAATTTGCTGAAGATGAATCATTCTTTAAAAATAATGAAAATAGTAAACTAAAATTTATAGACAAAAAAGAAAAATTGAATAATGAGAAAAAAAAATATTTTAACGGAATTGAAATAGATTTTAACACAGAAACTGTGATAAATGACATATTCTACATGGAAACTCCATCATTACTTGATTTTTCAGATCCAAACAATATAAGTATATATAGATCATATAAAAATAAATTTTCATATCCCCAAGAATTTTTAATAAAAAAGTTGTATTCTGAAAACAACAGTAACCCCATTCTCAAAGAAGAAAGCGACGATAAAAATTTAGATCCACTACAGCTGATTAACAATGTAATTAAGGGACATTTCTACTCGGAAGAAAAAATTAATAAAGAAATCAGATTTAAATATGGTGAAAATGCTTCACATATTAAGAATACTGCTTCTGGAGTTAAAGATATTGGTATTTTACAATTATTATTAGAAAAGGGAGTAGATTCTAATAGTTGTATTATTATAGATGAACCTGAAGTCCATCTTCATCCTGAATGGCAAGTTGCTTTAGCAGAAATAATAGTGGTATTATCAAAATTTGAAGATATTACATTTTATATTAACACTCACAGTCCTTTATTCATTGAGGCAATATCTACATACGGTCTTTATCATAAAATGAATGAAGATGTTAGCTTTTTTTTATCTGAAAAAGATGAAACTAAAGGTTATAACATTATACAAGTCGATAATAATGATACTAAAAAGACATTTAAACATTTAAATAAAGGATATGAAATTTTAGACAAAGTCACTGGAGAAATGCACGCAAATGATATATTAAAAAGATGATATGGTGAAAGTATTAGTTTCAAGAATGATTTTGTAGAATGTATTAAGTATTTTAAAGAAAGTAGTCAATACTGTAAAACATTGACTGAGATTTCATCCACTGGAGAAAATTCACCTATCAGCAATGATAATTCTATAATTTGCTTGGATGATGTGGTTAAATGTTGTACTTCAAAAAAGATACCTGAATCTAGAGAAAAATGTATCGATTGTCTCAAAACAGGTCGTTGCAGAGGAACTTTTGAACATACGAGTACAGATGGACTGTATATTGATGAAAAAAATAATAGGATTTATCTAATTGAATTTAAAAACATTGAGGTATATGATGAAAATGAAATTTCAGGTAAAGAAATCAGAGATATGGACAAATACTTAGATAATATCAAAAGAAAAATAACTGAAGGAAAAATAACTGAAGGAAAAATAACTGAAAATGAGTACGATTGTTTATCAAAAATTTTCAACAAAGCAAAAAAAGAATATAAATCTAAACATGCACATAATTTAAAACTAAAAGCATATGAAAGTATTTATTCCATTTTACCTCAAATGTATGTAGAATACTGTATTAAAAAAGATATTGAGTATGATATAAAAGAATATAAAAAATTTTTAATAGATAATGAAATTCATTACATTATTATTTATAAGTTTCCAGAAGAGGATAATGAAAATAAAACAAGATTTGATAAACAAATAGCAATAAAATGTAATAAAAAGAATATTCAAAGAATACGAGACTTCACATTTAATACTGTAAGAGAACTTACTGCTCAAAGCTCTGAAGAATTTTTTGATATAATTTTTGGTCAGACTATATGAAAATCTTCAAGATAGTATTTAAAAGAACATTGGATAAGTTAGTAACCAACATGTCATCGAATTTTTAGCATATATTTTTAATTTTTCATTCGAAAATCCATCCTCTTTTTACATTGCCACAATTATAAACAAAGAAAACAATAGGAAAAAGTATAAATAAGATAAAAAGAATAAAATAAGCATAAAAAGTGTGAAATAAAGATTTTAAAATCTAAAAAGCATTTATTATCCTTATTCGGATATCTAATAATATAGTGATGTAAAAAATGTTTTTAATTAATAATTATTTTTAAATATCATATTGTTGAAAATTTATTTTCAACTTAGGAGAATTTATTCTCCGCTTTTAAGAATTTCAAATTAATATTAATCTAATTTTTTAAATAATAATTTTTATTCTTTTATTGTTGAAAATTTATTTTCAACTTAGGAGAATTTATTCACCTGTTTAAAAATAATAATTATAATTTTTTTAATTAAAAATTTAATACTTATG
>JAITPS010000218.1 GCA_031289325.1 Candidatus Methanovirga meridionalis | reverse complement strand
AAGTAGTGAAATAGCTATTTTTCTATCCATGCAAATAAGGAAAACAGACGAAATTATTCCAATTTATTTAGATAAAAGCCCTATTGTTATTGCTTGTATGTTTGCTTGTTGGAAATTAGAATTGGCTTACAGTATAATTGATAAATCAACACCAATTGAAAGGGTAAAAATAATATTCGATTTATTAGAATCCTCAACAATGATTGATGATAAATTCATATCTTCTTTTCATAATCAAAAATCACCTACCACCAATAATAAACTTTATTCTAATGAAAAATTACTTCAAAAAAATAGTTTAAATGATTTAGCAGTGATTATTTAAAAACCTTTGGAAAGATTGATCGTGGCATTCTTATTTATTTTAACATTGATTATGATATTTTATTTAAAGATTATGTTAATTATGTAAAAGAAACTAAAAATTTTGCTATTAAAAATTCTATTAAATTTGTGGAAAATCCTCAAGAGTATTTTGAAGAAAAAGAGTATTCGCATTATGAAGAGGATACTCCATAATTAAATGAATTATTAAAAATCCTTATTTTATGGAAATAACTTTAAAGAAACCTAATTTTCAAAAATAAAAAATTTAAATAATGAATAATACTGTTACAATGGATTAGATCCTAATTTTTTTATGGTGAAACCATAAAAAAAAAGTAAATAAAATTCCATGATTATAATATTTTTGTTGTTGTCTTAAATATGATTTTCCATTTTTAAATGGATGATTGATAATGGTGATATTTTTTATGAATTAATGGTTTTTTTGATAATTAAGAGAAAGTTCACACTAAGATAGTTAAAAAAAAGGATGGATATGTTTTATATTTAGTTTATCAATATTTTAATAATTAAGTATCATATGTTACGGATATTTTTCAGTCGTTTCATGTTATAAACTGTGTTTCTCAGGTTCATTTCATTAATGGCAGCTAATTCATTAGTGGAGACTAAAAGCAATGTTTGTTTCACTCCTTTATGGTATCCATTTATTGATTCGCTTCGTGAATATCTTTTATTATAAATGTTAATGTATAGTACTTCCCTTAACATTTGTAACATATTACTCATGTTGAATAGCATTTATAAAACCTTTAAATTTTCTTAAAATTGAAATTTAACTATTTAAAAATTGATTTTGAATAATCTTAGCTATGTTAAAAAAGTTTGGTAAAGTACTATATCTTTTATTTGTGAATTTATTAGCTGTTCTGTATTTTAAGGTGCTGGTTCTCTCTTCTATAACTTTTTCAGTTTCTCCTTCTTTAATACAGCTATTTTGGAATTCACAATTTTTACATTTGGTGCATGTGTGAACGAATCTTTGTTCTTTACATAATTCTGATATTCCATCTCTCCTGTTTTTAGCACTATTAATTTCTTTAACTTCTCTTAATTCAACTTTATTCCCATTTGGACAGTTAAAACCATTAAAAGCTCGTTGAAAATCTTTTTTTGTGAATGGTTCATCATTTACTTTTTTTTTGATTTACTTTTTTTTATGCCTTGTTTTGCTTTGAATTCTTTATTGTTTTCAATAGCTATTTTTTTAGGTTTTATTAATGTTTTTATTCCTATTTCGTGTGCTTTTTCTATTGATTCATCTGATCCGTATCCTGCATTCAAAGTTAAAGATTGCTGTTTTTATTATTTTTTCTATTTCTTTATAATTTTTTCGTTCTCCATTACTTCTTAACTAATTCTAATAGTAAGTTTAGTGTTTCTTTGAAGTCTTGGATCACTTTTTCTAAGACTAAGAAGTCATTAGGTTTTCGTGATAGTGTTGATGAGAATACGAAGTTGTTATTTGTCATTATATGTTGTGAATTTGGAATAAAATCATAACCTCCTTTTTTAGATGGTGCTAAAGGTGTTGTAGGGAACATTATAGGATACAAATTTCTTTTTAGGGTCAGTGAACACTTCTTCAAAAACAGGTATTAGTTTACCAATTCTTTCCGTGTAAATCATAGGTCTTTTACTCATTTCTTTTATTAAATCTAAGACTTCTAAATCATTAACATATTTTTTAAGTAAATATTTCTTCCTGTTTTTAAATTTTTGTTTATTAAGTCTTTTTTTAGATAGTAAAAGAATGTTCGTTTAATTTTGTTAAGGTTTCATATTCCTCCCTATAGATTTTGTAGTGCTTGGATCCATTAACTTTCGCATCAGTACCATCCACATATAAGTGAAGATACTCTAAAATATTGTAACCATTAGCTTCAACTAAAGTAGCTAAATGTATCTTTTTTAAGAGTATCTTATCACCTTCTTCAAGAAAACGTTTTAAAGTGGTGTTAGAAATCTTTGTATTGCAAGTGAATGTTCTTAAATATCTATCACTATCAGTTAAGTTAATTATTTCAGAAGCAGTGGATACATTCTTACTAAATGCATATAAAACAACCCCAAATAATAAAGTTCTGGGAATTGCTGGACAACTCACATTAGAACTAAACTTATCATCAAATTCACCAATTATATCCTGAATAATACGCTTATGAACAAAATTATTAATATCCATCATAATATTACTACTATTACCTAATTCCTTAAGCTTTTCATCAATCAATAATTCATCAAAGCTATTTAATTTTTTCACACTCATTTTAACCTCTCCACAAGTAAATATTATAAATAATATATTTGAAAACTAATTTAAAAGCATGTTATATTAATAATATTATAATTTTAGACTATATAAAGTTCAGTAAATCTGAAAAAAATACAAAGAGAGATAAAAATCTTTGAAAAAATTAAATGAAAAAAACAAGCAATATAAACAAAGAAAAAAAATAGGAAAAAGTATAAATAGAAAAAAGTATAAATAGGATAAAAAGAATAAAATAAGCATAAAAAAGTGTGAAATAAAGATTTTAAAATCTAAAAAGCATTTATTATATTTATTCACATATTTAGCAATAGTTAAAAGTTAAAATCAGTGATTTAAATCCAGATTTTAATTGAGTTTTTATATGGTTTTAGAAGATTTTTTTCATCTTAAAACAACTTTTAAAGACTTAATATTAGAAAATAAATGTTATTAAATACTTATAGAATTATGGAATATCCTCTGAATATTTAAAAAAATCTCATAATGAATATTTAAAAAAATTAAAATATGGCTATTTATATGATCAAAAAAATATTAATTTATTATACAATCATGTTCATGGCATTTTGGATAATAATCACTTGGATTTAGAATTTTTAGAATATGATGATGATTTTGAGGAAGTGAATGAAAAAAATAATTTATTAATTACAGTAGTTGAACTGAAGGATAAATTCCTTTTACACATCCGATATAATACAACAAAGTATTATTCTAATGAAGAAGTGGATAATTTCATTAAAAATGTTGATACCATACTAAAATTATCAAAAAGCAATGAATTAGAAAAATTAAGCAATATTATGAAGACTTTATATTAATAGAATATATTAGGAAAAAAGTAAATTCAACATTACAACAATAACATCATCAATAATATGAATCATAGAAATTTAATAACTTTTAAACAATAAAAAACAAAATATAATTAGATATTTATTGGACAATAAGTATTATTAGATATTTATAAGATAATAGAAGATCTTATTAAATTTGAATTGTTGAACAGATTCATTAAGGAGAAAAAAGATGAAAATAAAAGATTATGAAAATTATCAAAAGAATATTTTGGAAGATGTAGAGAAATATTTAGAAAAGTCAGAAATGACAAAATCAGAACAACAATTTTTAAATGGAATTATACTACAAAAAAAACCTAAAAAAATTTTAGAAGTTGGTGTAGCAGCAGGAGGGTCTTCTATAGTGATATTAAATGCTATAAAAGACATTGATGATGCTCAATTATACTCTATAGATAAAAATGAAAATTATTATGTGAATAATGAGTATAAAACAGGTTATTTAATTGAAAAGTTTCTTCCTCATTTGAAAGACAAATGGAAGCTATATACTGGGGGAATAACAGCATCATTTATTGAAAATATTGCGAATGGGAAGGAGATAGATTTATGTGTACTTGATACAGTTCATCATGTTCCTGGAGAATTATTAGATATACTAATGATTTTACCTTTCATGAAAAAAGATGGTATTATAGTGCTTCATGATGTAATGTATAATTGTCTTAATTATAAAATAGGAATTTCTAAAAAGTATAAGTGTTTTAATAATAAAATAGGAATTTCTAATAATGTTTTATTTTCTGTTGTTAAAGCTGAAAAAATTCTTCCTAACTTTAGTGAATATTTTGTGAACGGAGTTCCTTATCCTAATATAGGTGCTTTTATAATAAATGAAGAAACATTGAATAATGTTGATGATATTTTTTTTTCATTGAGTTTAAATTGGGCATATATACCAGAGGAAAAAGATATTGAAATAATGAGAAAGCTATTTATGAAATATTATAATGAAGAGAATATTAAAAAATTTGATATTATCTATGAATTTTATAAAAAGGAAAGTGAAAGTTTAAAATATAGAATAAACTCATATAAACACAGACGGTCGGCAATAATATGCTTCAAATTTTTTCAATTCATAAATAACATTAAAAGAATGTTCATAAAATAATATTAATACTATTCAGAAATCATTAATTAAACTTATTGAGATTAAGTTATTGTAAAATGGTAGGACTATGAATTCTATACTTCAAGATTTTTTAAAAAATGTGGAAAATGATCCTAATGCTTTAGCTATTAAATGTGAGAATGAAGAATTATCATATAAACAACTGGATGATTTAAGTAGTGAAATAGCTATTTTTCTATCCATGCAAATAAGGAAAACAGACGAAATTATTCCAATTTATTTAGATAAAAGCCCTATTGTTATTGCTTGTATGTTTGCTTGTTGGAAATTA
>JAITPS010000191.1 GCA_031289325.1 Candidatus Methanovirga meridionalis | reverse complement strand
ATTATTTAAAATACATTTATATTATTTAAAATACATTTATATTATTTAAAATACATTTATATTATTTAAAATACATTTATATTATTTAAAATACATTTATATTATTTAAAATACATTTTTATTATTTAAAATACATTTTTATTATTTAAAATACATTTATATTATTTAAAATTTAAAATTATAGATTTTTATAAGATGATATTTAAAATTAAATAATTTAATAAAATATTTAACTTAATACAGTTTATTAAAAATAAAAAAAGTTCATCAGATGAAATAATTACAAATTTAATAAAATTTATAAAATTTAATGAAATTTATAAAATTTAATAAAATTTGTAAAAATCAATTAATTAAATATAGATGTTATTATATTAGTAAGTAATGCAAATGCTTCTAAAATAATTATAGTCAAATAATTATAGCTCTTTTCAATTTAACTTAATTAAAATTTTGCATATTAAATAAAAAATCTATATGCGATCATATACATGAGCTATAGAAAAAAATAAAAATAATTATTTATTTTGAATAGTTTTCTTTTTAGCATCGATTGCATCATTTTTAATATCTTCAGCATCCTCTTTTATATTTAAAAGAGTTTCATTTGCTTCATCTTGAAATTGCATTACTTTTGCTGCTGTTTTAACAGCAAAATTTTTAACTTTATCACTTTCTATGATTTTTTTTGCTGCTAATGCTGTAACTGCTCCACCAACAAAAAATAATAAATTCTTATGCTCTATAATTTGATTTAATGTTTTCTTCATATTCATTGCCTCCAATTTCATTGATTATTAAAATATTTTTGCACTATTAAATATTTTTGCACTATTAATTAATAGTAACATGATTATTATTTATTTATTTATTATATATATTTAAACTTTTATTTTAAAATTATTTTTAAACTTTTATTTTAAAATTATTTTTAAACTTTTATTTTAAAATTATTTTTAAACTTTTATTTTAAAAATTTTAAACTTTTTTTCATTTCACTATAAGTTTAATAAATAGTATTAAAGGAAATTAATTTAAAATTATTTATATTAATCAAAATATAATTTTATTATTTAAATTTTTAAATTATAGATTTTTATAAATTGATATTTAAAATTAAATAGTTTAACAAAATAGTTTAACAAAATAATTTATTATTTAAAATTTAAGAACTTTTCTATAATGACAATAAAATAGAAAAATTATATATTAAATAAAAAAAATATTTTAATTATAAAACTATTTTAATTATTAATTAATAATAATATTTTAAAATAATATTTTAAAGTTATAATATTTTAAAGTTGAGATTCATGAGAGTAAATAAGTTATTATTTAAGTTAAAAAATCAGGAAGAAATAAAAACTTTCGAAATAGGACAAGTATTATCTAAAGAGGATTTTTTAGATTTATCTGATGAGGTACGAATTGTTAAGATTAATATCAATGCTAAAATTGGTTTCATAGAGATAAGTTCTGATTCAGGCAATTTTTTATGGTATTCTTTAAGTGATATTCAATTACTATCATTTACAAAAGCAATAAAAAAAGAATTTAATTAAAACTATCTTAACCTCTTTAGTATAAAATCTTGAATATATTAAATCTTGAATATATTCTAAATGAGGGTTGATATTAATACAAAATATGAATAAAAATTATTTATAGATAATGATACTTTTTTGAGGAAAATAATGGAATGTCCAATCTGTAATAGTGAAAATATAGAAACATTGAAATCTAAAGTTACTTCATCTAAGAAAAATGAAATAAGTGAATTTTTATTAAAATGTAATGAATGTAGCAATGTTTTTAAGGAACATACTTCCTTTAAGAAACCAAAACCAATTAGATTAATAATAAGCGAAAATGAAAGCTCTAAAAGAACAAACATAGATATTTATCCAGATGATAACTTATCTGTTGGTGATATTTTAATATCTGATTTAGGTAAATCTGAAATAAAATCTATTGAACTTAAAAATAGTAAAAGAGTTAAATCTACAATAGCTAAAGATATTGATACTATTTGGGCATCATCTATAGATATTCCATCAAGAATCGGAATATCTGTTAACTTTAAAGGAATAACTCAAGCTTATAAAGTTGATTTAAATAGGGATTTTAGAGTATCGGTTGATGATGTTGTAAAAATAGAGAGTACATTATTTAAAGTTAGAATTATTAAAACATTAAAAAAGAAAATGACAAGAGGTTCAGCTAAAGCATCTGTTATTAGAAGAGTTTATGCGGATCCTGTTAATTATAAAAAATATTCTTATGATTTAACCAATAAAATAGCTATTAAAAAAGGGAATAAAAAGAAGATTATATCTAATCATGGTGCATGAAATAATGTTTGTAAGTACAGAAAAGCTTTGTTTTTCTAATTAAACAAATTTAATAATGAAATTTTTTAAATTACACATTAAACATTAAATTTTTAATTAAAAAAATTACATTTATTATTTTTAAAAACAGAGAATAACAGAGAATAGATTTAACAGAGAATAGATTTAACAGAGAATAGATTTAACAGAGAATATATTCTCATAAGTTGAAAATAAATTTTCAGCAATAAAATATAGTGGTTTTGATAAAGTTCTTAATAAATAACTTTTTTTAAAATAGATATTATTAAAAAATATTAATTAAAATACATTTATATTAATTAAAATTTATTTATATTTATTTATATTAATTAAAATTTATTTATATTTATTTATATTAACTAAAATTTATTTATATTATTTAAAATCATTTTATATTTATTTATATTAATTAAAATTTATTTATATTATTTAAAATCATTTATATTTATTTATATTAATTAGAATTTGTTTATATTTATTTAAATTTATTAAAATTTGTTTATATTAATTAAAATCATTTTATATTTATTTATATTAATTAAAATACATTTATATTTATTTAAATTTATTAAAATTTGTTTATATTAATTAAAATTTATTTATATTTATTTATATTATTTAAAATTATTTTATATTTATTTATATTAATTTATATTATTTAAAATTTAAAATTACAGATTTTTATAGACTAATATTTGAAATTGAATAATTTAATAAAAAGATTCATTGTTTTAAAATTTAAGAACTTTTCCATAATGAATATATTTAAAAATAAATGATTAATTACAAACATTTTTTACAACACACTAATAAGGAATTTTCATGGTAAATAAAGATTCTTTAAAAGTTTTTATTGAAACCTATGGATGCACATTTAATCAAGCTGATTCACAAATAATAGCTGGTTTATTAGTTGAGAATGATATTAAAATTGTTGATAATATAAATGAGTCTCAAATAGTTATTGTCAATACTTGTTATGTTAAAAATCCTACTGAAAATAAGGTTTCAAATAAGATTAAAAAATTACAAGAAACTTATCCTGATAAAAAAATTATAGTTTCAGGTTGTATGGTTGAAATAGATCCTGAAAAATTAGATAAAATAGCTCCTACTTCATCATGGATCGGTCCGCATAAATTAAACAAATCATTAAATGTTATTAACAGAACTTTTAATGGTGAAATAGTTAGAGAAAGTGGATTTTCTAAAGATTCTAAGGTTGGAGTTTCTAAACTTAGATTCGATCCCCATATTCATATTGTTCAGATATGTGAAGGCTGTTTAGGTATATGCACATACTGTTGCACTCGTTTTGCAAGAGGCAGACTACATAGCTATCCAATCAATGAAATTGTTAAGGAAGTGCATGAGGCAATTAAAAATAATTGTGTTGAAATTCAATTAACAGCTCAAGATACAGCAGCTTTTGGATTGGATAATAATGAAAAATTGTCTACACTTATTAATGAAGTTTCATCACTTGATGGAGATTTTAGGGTTCGTATAGGAATGATGCACCCCAAAAATGCATTATATGATTTGGATAATTTAATAGATAGTTTTAAATCTGAAAAAGTCTATAAGTTTCTGCATCTTCCAATTCAATCAGGTAGTGATGATGTTTTAAAATCTATGGAAAGAGGTCATAATATAAAGGAATTTAAAACCATAGTTAAAAGATTTAAAGAAGAAATTCCAAGCATGACAATAGCTACAGATATTATTGTTGGTTATCCTACAGAATCTGATGAAGATTTTCATGAAACAGTTGATTTATTAAAAGAAATTAAACCTAACTTAATTCATATCTCAAAGTATAAACATAGAAAAGGAGCTACATCATCTAATTTAGATGAAATTCCATATAAAAGCATGAAAAAACGTTCTAAATATTTAACAGATATTAAATCTCAAATTACTAAAGAAAAAAATAATCAGCTATTAAACAATGAAGAAAAAATTCTCATTGTTGAAACTGGAAAAAAATCAGGATTTATAGGAAAAACAGATTCATATATTCCTGTTGTTGTGGATAATGCAAATCCTGGAGAATTTATTAAAGTTAGAATTAATGAATCAACAAGCACATATTTGAAAGGAGAAAGAATTGAATAATGGTTTATGAGTTAAATTATTAAAATATATTAATTTAAAATTAGTTATATTAATCAAAATACATTTATATTATTTAAAATTTAAAATTATAACTTTTAATAAAATAATATTTAAAATTAAATATATTGGGTTTGATAAAGTTCTTAATAAATAATTTTTTAAAAAATAGATATTATTAAAAAATACTAATTTAAAATTATTTATATTAATTAAAAATTATTTATATTAATTAAAAATTATTTATATTAATTAAAAATAAATATTATTAAAAAATATTAATTAAAAATTTATTTATATTAATTAAAATTATAGATCTTTATAAAGTAATATTTAAAATTAAGCAATTTAATAAAAAAATTATCATTTTAAAATTTAAGAACTTTTCCATAATGATTATATAATTCATTTTATAAAAATATTTAATAAAAATAAAAATATTTACTAAAAATAAAAATATTTACTAAAAATAAAAATATTTACTAAAAATAAAAAAATTGGATAAAATATAATAATTGATAATAACAAATTTTAACAGCTAATTAGTAAATAAATAGCTAATTAGTAAATAAATGACTAATCTGATCAATAGTAATAATTCCTGCGAGTTTAAAATCATCATATACAACTGGTAAAGCAGAAATATTGTATTTTTTCATTTCACGAGCTACAACATCAATAGGATCAGTTAAATTGCATGTTTTAACATCACGAGTCATGATAGCTTCAAGATTATCACATTCTGTAGCTATTGACTTAGATAAATCCCAAGCTGTCATTATACCTATTAATACTTCATCTTTAGTTACAACTGGAACATGTGTTATTTGTTTATCCATCATTAAAACAGCCACATCTTCAACATCAGCATCAGAGTTTATAGTTGCAACATCTCTTTCAACAATATCTTCAACAAATAAATCATTTAAAAACTTAGATATTAAATAATTTAACTGTCCATCCTCTAAAAGAAATGCATCATGTCCATAAGGCGATTCTAACTCACTGTAACTAACCTTCACATCATTTGCTTTAAGAGCATTTAATATCTCCTTTAATTGACTTGGAGGATATAACCAATCTGTATTAATAGCTATTAGTTTAACTTTTGAATTAACATTCTTAAATCCTTCAATTAAAGAACCATTTTTTGATAAATCAAAGTAATCAATAGCTTTTGTAATGTAAATATATGAATTTGCATCAAAACGTTTAACAAAAGATTCTCCTTGATGATGTAGATAACTTTCAACTTGGAAGTCTAAGTCAAAATCATAACTCAATTCTTGCTTATCTTGAAGATCACGACCAAATTTTTCATACATTGATTCATCACTAAGATAGGTTATATGAGCTATCATCCGAGCTATTGAAAGACCATTTTCAACATTTTTTCCACTATCATAATAGTTTCCATTATTCCAATTTATATCTGTGGTTATTGCCTGTCTTCCAACTTCATTAAAAGCTATTTGTTGTGGAGAAGAACGAGAAGTTGTAGCTATTGCAACAACTTTCTTAACCATATCTGGATAAGAAACAATCC
Source organism: Candidatus Methanovirga meridionalis (assembly GCA_031289325.1). Lineage (GTDB taxonomy): Archaea > Methanobacteriota > Methanobacteria > Methanobacteriales > Methanobacteriaceae > Methanovirga > Methanovirga meridionalis. The sequence continues at coordinate 4,456 of JAITPS010000191.1, read as the reverse complement.
ATTGTAATACTTGCATTCCTCCCATTGACCCTCCAACAATAGCAAATAGCTGTTTTATATCAAAATATTCTACAAGTTTTTTTTCTGCTTTAATCATGTCTTTAATTGTTACAACAGGAAAATCAATCCCATATTCTTTGTTAGTTTCTGGATTAATAGTTGCTGGTCCTGTAGAACCTTTACATCCTCCAATAATATTCGATGAAATTATAAAATATTTTTCGCTATCCAATGATTTTCCAGGTCCTATTACTATTTCCCACCACCCAGGTTTCTTATCTCCTTCATGCCAACCAGCTGCATGAGCATCTCCAGAAAGTGCATGACAAACTAAAATAGCATTATTCCTCTCTTTATTTAATTTTCCGTATGTTTCATAAGCTATTGTCACATTTTTCAATATTTTACCTGATTCTAATGTCAGATCCTCTTTAATATTGAAAAATTTTGTTTGAACACTACCAACTGATTCTTTTTTCATGTAATCCCCATAAATTTTATCTAATTCATTTAAATTCTTAATTCATATTCAATTAATTCATATTCAGTTATAATATTATTTATAATTAATAATCATAATCATATTTTTTTATAATTCTGTTTAATTTTATGGTTATAATTTAATTTTATGTTCATTATAATATTATAAAAACTTCATTATTAAATTGTAATATTATAAAAATTTTATTATTAAATTATAATATTATAAAAATTTTATTATTAAATTATAATGTTATAAAAACTTTATCATTGAATTATAATATTATAAAAACTTCATTATTAAATTATAATATTATAAAAACTTCATTATTAAATTATAATGTTATAAAAACTTTATCATTGAATTATAATAATTTTTTTTAAATCTAAATCTATATTGGCATAAAAAATATTTATAATTAATCATATTTTTTTAATAACCATATTTTTTTAAATAATCTTTTTAAATAACCATATTTTTTTAAATCATCATATTTTTAAAAATTTCAATTAAAAATTTTAATTAATATTAAATTAATTTTTTAAACAATTAAAAAAATTTATCATTCAAAATTTAAGAATTTTTCCATAATGACTATAATTTTTAAAATCTAAAAAGTATTTATTATTCTTATTCATATATTTAATAATATTTAAAAGTTAAAATCAGTAGTTTAAATCCAGATTTTTGATTGGGTTTTTATATGGTTTTAGAAGATTTTTTTCATCTAAAAACAACTTTTAAAGACTTAATATTAGAAAATAAGTGTTATTAAATACTTATGGAATTACGGAATATTCTCTTAAAAATATGATAAAATCATATAATATAACTATTGTTATATTACATATATAAATCTTTTCCTTGATATAAAAATGTTGAAAATCTGGAATTTTTAAGGAGTCAAAAATGTGATAGAAATGGTTGAAAAAGTATGAAAATAGAAAAAGTTAATACCAATAAAAAACAAAAAAGGTTTTTGGAAACTATATAAAATATAAAATTAAAATTATTATTTTAAAACACTACAATTATATTGGGGATGGTCATTTAATGAATATTTTGGAGAAAACAGAATTAATTAAAAATCAAGAACTGAAAGTAGAAGATAATGTAGAAAACTTTATTGACATTATTAATAAGAATAACAAATCTATAAATGCATTTTTAGAGATTAATAATAATTATGCTCTTGAAAAAGCCACTGAAATTAGTAATAAAATTAAAAATAAAGAGAAAATTGGTAGTTTAGCAGGATTAGTTTTTGGTATAAAAGCAAATATCAATGTAGAAGACTTTACAATATCAGCGGCATCAAAAACATTGGAAAATTATATTGGTAGTTATGATGCAACCATTATAAAAAAAATTAAAGAAGAAGATGGAATAATTATTGGAATGACAAACTTAGATGAGTTTGCAGCAGGAAGTTCAACTGAAAGCTCATATTATGGAGCAACTAAGAATCCTTCTGCACCTAAAAGAATATCTGGTGGTTCAAGTGGAGGAAGTGCTGCTGCCATAGCTGATAAAATGTGTGATATAGCTATTGGTTCAGATACAGGAGGTTCAATTAGAAATCCTGCTTCTCATTGTGGTGTTATAGGTTTTAAACCAAGTTATGGTGGGGTTTCAAGACAAGGACTTTTAGATTTATCCATGAGTTTAGATCAGATTGGTCCATTATCAAATGATAGTTCTGGAATAGCTATTGCATTAAATAATTTAATAGATTATGATCCTCATGATTGTACAAGTCTAAAATGGGATGCTCCTAATTTTTTAGATGCTAAAAATACTGATGACTTGAAAGGAAAGAAAATAGCTACAATAAAACAGTTCCATGAACTTAGTGATGAAAAAATTAATGGAATAATAGATAACTCCGTTTCTAAAATTGAGGATCTTGGAGCTGAAATTGTTGAATTAGAGTTTAACTATCTTGATTTAACTCTTCCAACTTATTATTTAATTAATTATGTTGAGTTCTTTTCAGCTACAAGGAAATATGATGGAAGAAAATATGGTTATAAAATTGAAGATGTTTGTGGAGAAGAGGTTTTAAGAAGAATTAATATGGGTTCTTATATTTCTCAACAAGAATTCAGTGGAAAATATTATAAAAAAGCATTACAAGCAAGATCACTCATTAAAAATGAAATAAATAAACTATTCAATGATGTTGATTTAATAATTGGGTCAACTGTTCCTAAGCTACCACATAAGATAGGTGACAAGTTAGAACCAATGGAAATGTATGCTTACGATGTTTTAACTGTCATTGCTAATTTAACTGGGATACCAGCAGGAAGCATCAAAGCAGGAGAGTCAAATGGAATTCCTGTTGGATTACAAATTCAATCAAAACCCCAAGAAGATTATAAAATCCTTGAAGCGATGTTTGCTTTAGAAAATAGTGCAGTATAAAATTATAGTGGTTTTGATAAAGTTCTTAATAATTGTTACCCAATTCTTTAAAAGAGTTATTTATTAAAAACTCCATCGAATCCATTAGGTATAAATAAAAAGAAAATAATTTTACAAAACATAACAATTCAAATATCTGCTAATTTACAATGTTTAATAATTTCAATAAAAACTTTATCATTTATATAAGTTCCTTCCTCTCTGGTTTTTTTAACTTCTTCAACTATATGACACAATTCATCTTCAGTTACTTTAAATCCACATGCATTTAACTTTGCTTTAACTGCTCTGCAACCAGAGTGTTTTCCTAAAACAAGTTTTCTTCTTTGACCCACTAATTCAGGTAAATAAGGCTCGTATGTTAATGGTTCTTCAATAACGGCATCGACATGAATTCCAGACTCGTGTCTAAATACATTATCACCTACAATTGCTTTATTTTTTGGAATATCCATACTTGTATGTTTTGAAACTAACCGTGATAAATTTTGAATATTTTTTGTTTTAAAACCAAGATCCAAACCATAAATAAATTTTAAACTCATTATTAACTCTTCAAGAGATGTATTTCCAGCTCGCTCCCCAATACCATTAACAGTTGTTGAAACTGCAGTTGCACCAGCTAAAAGACCAGCTATTGAATTAGATACTGCAAGACCAAAGTCATTATGGCAATGAACAGCTATTTGGGTCTTTAAGTGCTTTTTTAATTCTGTAACTAAGAAATTCATTCCTTGTGGACTTATTGCTCCAACAGTATCAGCAATATGAACTCTATTAACCCCATACTCTTCAGCTTTTTTATAAATTCTTTTTAAAAAATCTAAATCTGATCGTGTTGCATCCTCAGCTGAGAAAGCAACGAATAATCCATGATCTTTCGCATACTCAATTGCTTTCATACAGATGTTAAGAGCTTCTTGTCTACCTATATTCATTTTATGCTCTAAATGAATATCAGAAGTCCCCATAAAAGTTATGATCCCATCTACATCACATGATAGTGCAGCATCAATATCTTCCTTTTTTGTTCTTGCTAAAGACAATATTTGAGCATTTAACCCTTGATTTGCAATGGTTTTAACTGCTTCCTTTTCTTGATTAGATACAATTGGAAATCCTACTTCAATTTGAGGAAGTTTTAATTTATCTAATTCAATAGCTATTTCTAATTTATTATCACCACTAAAACAAACACCAGGAGTTTGTTCTCCATCTCTAAGAGTTGTATCATATAGAGTTATATTTTTTGGAAATTCGATTTTGGCTTCTTTATTATAAGGACTTACAAAATATTTCATCAATAACACCACTAAATTATTCTTTAAAGTGATTAAAAAACATTTAAATTAATTAAAAAACATTTAAATTAATTAAAAAACATTTAAATTAATTAAAAAACATTTAAATTAATTAAAAAACATTTAAATTAATTAAAAAACATTTACAATAATTAAAAAACATTTACAATAATTAAAAAACATTTACAATAATTAAAAAACATTTACAATAATTAAAAAACATTTACAATAATTAAAAAACATTTAC
>JAITPS010000151.1 GCA_031289325.1 Candidatus Methanovirga meridionalis | reverse complement strand
AAGGTGAAATAAAGGGTAAAAAAGAAGAAAAAATAGAAATAGCTATTAACATGCTGAAGAAAGGAATGGATTTAAATTTGATTAGTGAAGTTACAAATCTTCCAATTTCAAAAATCCAAGATCTAAAGTGAATAATTTAATTTCTGCTTTTCATTACTTATTCTTTTTAATTAAATAATCATCTATATTTAAACTATTTATTTTTTATCTTAGTTCTATGATTTTGTTAATCTCATAAAATAAGAAAATCTAAAACTAAAACTAATTGTCATTTAATTAAATGACTATAACATAATTTTAAATAGAAACATTTATATGCTATTAAATAAATAACATATTTTACATCTGAAATAATGACAAAATATTTATTTTCTTACATGTAAAATAAGAATTAAAAAAGCTTTTCAGATGGAATTTAAGCATAAAAAAAGTATTTAGATGAAATTTAAAGATAAACAAAGTTATCAATCTATAAATACGGATAAAAAATATTTTTAGATGAAGTCTAAATATAAAAAAAGCGAATAAATAATATAATTAAAAAATATGCCGAATAAAATTTTATTTTAGGTGAACGAAATGAATGAAAAAAAACTTAAAGATATAGCTGAAATTTTTACAGGAATGGTGGTAAAAAGATTTGAAAAAAATGAATCATTAAATGATGAAATTAAAGAAGAATATTATTACATGACTCTTAACAACCTAAGAGATAATAATCTTGATTTAAATAATCTTGAATCGATAAAACCAAATAAAATTGTGAATAAATATCTTCTTCAGCAAAATGATATTATAATAAAATTATCATCACCATACAGTGTAGCATTGGTTGATTTTAGAGATGTATCCTTAAAAAAATTTAAAGATAAAAATATTTTCATAAGTTCAAACTTTGCAGTGTTGAGAAATTTAAGCTATTTTAATCCTAAATACTTATCTTTCATATTGAATACTAACAATATTAAAAAACAAATCTATAAATATGAAACCAAAGCTTCTATACAAACCATTTCAATAAAAGATTTAAAAGAAATTAAAATAACTTATACGAATATAAAAAAACAAGAGATGTATGGTGAAATGCTGTCTTTATTACATAAAAGACAAGTTTTAAAAGAAGAAATAATGAAATATGAACTAAAATTAAGTGAAAATTATATGAAAAGTTTTAAAGGATAAATAAATTCAAATATAGTGGATTTGATAAAGTTCTTAATCAAATAACTTTTTTAGAAATAAATTATTATTAAAGTATATTAATTTAAATCACGGATATTAGTCAAAATACAATTATATTATTTAAAATTATGGATTTTTATCAAATGATATTTAAAATTAAATAATTTAATAAAAAAATTATTATTTTAAAACTTAAGAACTTTTGCATAATGAATTAAAAAATTTTAAGGGATGAATGTAAACTAAAAACTTAAAGAGGAATTGTAATGAAAAATAATTTAGAGAAAATTTTATGGTTAAAACATAATGAACTTAAAGGAGATATGGATGCAGATGAATTTAGAAATTATTATTTTGGACTTATTTTTTATAAATATTTATCCGAAAAAATAGAATTTGAATTAAATAATTTTCTAAAAGATAAAAGAATAAACTTTGATAATGCTTATGAAAATGAAGAATATAAAAAGGAACTTGAAGATTACTCAGTAAAAAAATTGGGTTACTTTATTCAACCCAAACATCTATTTAATCAAATAATAAAAAAGATTAAAAATAAATATTATCTCTTCGATGGATTAGACAAAGAAAATAATATTATAGATGATTTAAATAAAGCATTAAAAGAAATTGAAAACTCTTCTAAAGACCAAGAAAGCGAAAATGATTTTATAAATATTTTTAGAGACATAAACTCAAAATCAGAAAATTCAGATAAAAATAAATTGATTAGTAAAGTATTACTTTATTTATCAGAAATAGACTTTAATTTAACTACCAATGAAGAAACGAATAAGAACACAGATATAGAATGTTCTTTGAGAGAGACTACTTTAGGAGATATTTTTGAATATTTAATATCTCAATTTGCATTAAATATAGGTAAACTCAATGATTTTCACACTCCAAAACAGGTATCTAAATTATTAGCTAAACTTGCAACGGTCAATAAAAAAAATATTAAAACAGTCTATGATCCATGTTGTGGTTCTGCTTCACTTCTTTTAAGAGTAGGAAAAGAAGCATACATATCTGATTTTTATGGTCAAGAATTAGATATGGCAAATTATAATCTTGCAAGAATGAACATGATTGTAAACAATGTGAGTTATGATAATTTTGATATTCAACAAGGAAATGTATTAGAAAATCCAAAATATTTGGATAAAAAGTTTGAACTCATTGTTTCCAATCCGCCATTTTCAATTAAATGGTCTGCTGATAAATCTTTCTTAGATGATGTGAGATTTAAAGAATATGGAAAATTAGCACCGAAATCTAAAGCTGATTTTGCATTTATTCAAGATATGATTTATCATCTTGATGATAATGGAACAATGGTTGCTATTGTACCTTATGGGGTTTTATTTAGAGGAGCAAATGAAGGTATAATTAGAAAATATCTTATTAAAGAAAAAAACTCTTTAGATGCTGTTATTGGATTACCTAACAATATATTCAATGGAACCTCAATTTACACTGTTGTTTTAGTTTTTAGAAAAAATAGAGAAAATAAGAATAACATTCTTTTTATTGATGCTTCAAAGAATTTTGAAAAAATAAAGAATAAAAGTATCTTAACTGATGAATTCATTAATAAGATAATCAACACTTATAATAAAAGAGATGAAATAGAAGATTATTCTCACATAGCTTCATTAAATGAAATAAAAGAGAATGATTACAATCTTAATATTTCAAGATATATAAATAATTTCAAAGAAGAAGAATTGGATGAAAAAGAGATTATAAATAAAATAAAAGATGCTAACAATGAAATCAAAGGAATTGATAAAAAAGTTGAAGAATACTGTATTCAGTTAAACATCAAGAAACCATTTTTCATAGATATGGATAAATAACTCATTTAAATTAAATAATATATATTTTAAGGTGGATGAAAATGTTAACACTTGCAGTTTATGATATTTCTGAAAATAAAAGTAGAAATACATTAATTAAATTATTAAGACATTTTGGATTTTATAGAATACAAAAGTCGGTTTTTGTTGGAAATTTAAGTTTAAATAAAAGAATGGATTTAATGGAAGATATTGAAATACATTTGTCTTCAGATAGAGATAGTATAATACTATTTCCTATTTGTGAAAGCTGTAAAGATTCTATTGAAATTTGCAGTGACTATGAAATAAGTTTAGAAACTCAATTAGAGTTTAAAGTTCTATAGATATATAGTAGCAATAATCTATATTAAAATTAAGTTCTCATTTAATGAAATTTTTAGTTTAAATAAAATAATGATTTTGATAAAGTTCTCAATAAATAATTTTTTTAAAATAAATATTATTAAAAAATATTAACTTAAAATAAATAGTATTAAAAAATATTAACTTAAAATTATTTGTATTAATTATAATACATTTATATTATTTAAAATTTAAAATTATGGATTTTCATAAAATAATATTTGAAATTAAATAATTTAATAAAAAAATTCATAAAATAATATTTGAAATTAAATAATTTAATAAAAAAATTCATAAAATAATATTTGAAATTAAATAATTTAA
>JAITPS010000066.1 GCA_031289325.1 Candidatus Methanovirga meridionalis | reverse complement strand
TTTATTTATATTAATTAAAATTTATTTATATTAATTAAAATTTATTTATATTAATTAAAATTTATTTATATTAATTAAAATTTATTTATATTAATTAAAATTTATTTATATTAATTAAAATTTATTTATAATAATTAAAATTTATTTATATTAATTAAAATTTATTTATATTAATTAAAATTTAAATTATGGATTTTTATAAAATGATATTTGAAATTAAATAATTTAATAAAAAAATTTGTCATTTTAAGCTTTAGGAATTTTTTCATAATGACTATAATTGAATTACAACTAAGAATATATCACTTTTAAAACAATGTTCTTTGGAAATCATGTTTTAATAGCTTTTTGAAATTGTTGTAGTGATCCTTATTAACAAATTTAGGTAAATTTAGTCTTTTTTCTATATCAATCAAATTATTTATTTCTAATAGATTTATACATTTATTAAAGTCAATTCTTTGTAATATTTTTTTCGTGCATTGTCTTTTTGAGTCTAAAAATGTGATATTTTTAAGAAAACCTTGAACAACATTGCTATTTAGAATTAACATTGCTATGCATGCATCATCATAGTTTTCAAAGGATATGAAGTAACAAGTATCGTCCATCATTACTGTTTTTTCAAATACCAATAAAGAAAAAATAGGATTTTTATAAAACCCTGAGATTCCTACCTTGTATTTAGAAAAAGTATATTCTCCAACTCCAAACATGGCAAATTTTGGAGAATTCTTATAAATAAAAAATAATTAAAATAATCCACTACCATGTAACTTATCTTGAAAACTCATTAGATGCTTATTAAAAACACCCCTAATAAATAAACCAACAATAAACATAGAAACACTCATAGCAATTAAAACACTTAAATTAAAACAAAAAATATCATAATTAAAACCAACAACAACCTCCCTGAAAGCACAAATAGCATAAGTTAAAGGTAGATAATCAGATAAAACACCGAAAAACTTAGGCATTAACTCAACAGGATAAACACCACCAGCACTTGGAATTTGGAACACTAATAAAACAATACTCAAAGCCTTGCCAACATTACCAAAGCTAGAAACTAAAGCATAAACAATACCCATTAAACATAAACCAACAAGAATAATGGTACCAAAAAATAACATAGAACCACAAAAACTTAAACCAATAAATAAACAACCAACACCCATAACACAAGACTGACAAACAGATAAAATAATAAATAAAAGAAACCTACCAAGATAAACACTAAAAGCACTAACACCCTCACCAATATTATCCCTACCCTTAATCATAGCTAAGCAAACAACACAACCAATCCATAAAGATAAACAAATATAAAACGGAGCAACACTATCACCATAACTAATAACAGGATATAAAGATTCCTTAGTTAATACAACTGGTGAACTCATAAAACTACTAACATTCCCAGCATCAACATTATTAAGACTTGTAAGACCATTATAATCAAAATTGTTAATAAAATTAGTATCCTTATTCAATAAACCAACATTATAATTATACTTATTAACAACATCAGCAGGTAAATAACTACTAACATTATACTCATTACAAATTAAACTAAAATTGTTAACAACATTATTAACAATATTAATACGAGACTTAACACGTAAATAATTATTATAATTATTCACAGCCACATTTCCAGCATCATGTAACTTACCAGCCACAACATTGGCCACAACACCAGAAACCATACCATTAACCCGACCCTCAAGACCATTAACACCAGAATCAACAATCCGAGGACTAATAGGATTAACCTTATTATTATTAATAAAAATAATATTAGCCTGATTAACATTATAACCATCCTTAATACTATTAATATTACTACTAAAATCCTTAGGAATCACAATCAAACCATAATAATCACCAGAAGCTAAACCAGCATGACCAACATCGTAATCCACAAAACTCCAATTAAAACCACCATTAGCACGCAAACCATCACAAACCTGAGCACCCATACTACCATTATCAAGATTAACAACAGCAACACTCAAATGATTAACATTATCATAAGGATTCATATTAGCATAAATATTCACAATAGCATAAACACTCGGAATAGCTATTAAACCCATTAAAACAATTAAAACAACTGGATTGCGAACAATAACACCTAAATCATCACGAAAAATATTAAAACAATCACTTAAAAACTTCATAATAATACACCTCATAAATCAAATAATATAACAATAAAAAAAAATGAATTAATAATCAATATAAAACCTAATAGTAGTAGTAAACTTATATGTTAATTAAGAATATAAACTTTCCTATTTTTTGGAATTTGTGAAAAATTGAAACAACAATACTTATATTGACAAATTCAATTATAGTGCATGAAATAATGTTTGTAAGTACAGAAAAACTTCGTTTTTCTAATTGACCAAGTTCAATGATAAGATTTTTAAATTACACCATAAATATTAAATTTTTAATTAAAAAAATTATAATTATTATTTTTAAACAGATAAATAAATTCTCCTAAGTTAAAAATAAATTTTCAAAAAAAAAATAAAAATTATTATCTAAAAAATTAACTTAATATTAATTATAGATAATAAAAAATAAGATAATAAAAAATAAGATAATAAAATAGTTTTGAATATAAAAATAGAAATGGGGTCACAGGGATTTGAACCCCGATCCTAGGATTTCTCATGTCTCAGTACTCCAATTGATCATCATACTGTCAGAGTGCACGTTTTTCTTCAAAGACAACTGGAGTCCCAGATGATGCCAGATTACACTATAACCCCAATATAAATTAAATTTTAAATATCTAATTCAAGCCAAGGGAGAGATTTGAACTCCCGTGTAATGGATCTGCAGTCCACCGCTTCGCCTCTAAGCTACCTTGGCATAAAGTAAGGCACACAATAATTTTATTAAATCATACAATAATTTTATTAATCATACAATATCAAATCATTTATTATATATTTAAAACAATATTTAATTTTTAATAATATTTAAAGTTTTTCAAAATTTTAATACATTTTTTAAAAATCATTTATTCATGCATTTTAACTTAATTTATAGTTATTATGAAAAAGTTCTTAAATTTTAAAATGATTCTTAAATTTTGAATGATAAATTTTTTATTAAATTATTCAATTTTAAATATTAATTTATAAAAATCTATAATTTTAAATTTTAAATAGTATAATTATATTTAATTAATATAAATAATTTTAAACTAATATAAATAATTTTAAATAAATATAAATAATTTTAAACTAATATAAATAATTTTAAATAAATATATTTTAATAATAATTAATTTTTAATAATATTTAATTTTTAATAATATTTAATTATTGAAAAAAATATTTATTAAGAACTTCATTGAATAGAATATATTTAATTTTAAATATCATTTTATAAAAATCTATAATTTTAAATTTTAAATAGTATAATTATATTTTGATTAATATAAAATAATTTTAATGAATATAAATTAATTTTAGTTAATATAAATAAATTCTAATTAATATAAAATAATTTTAAATAAATATATTTTAACAACATTTATTTTTAAAAAGTTATTTATTAAGAATTTGTTATTTATTAAGAATTTGTTATTTATTAAGAATTTTATCAAAATCATTATAATCAAAATTTAACTTGTATATCTTTGCCAATGACTTCATCAATATCTAATCCTTTTTCTAATGCTAAATTCTTTTCAACTTTATAGTTTTGACTTCTTGTTTTAGTTATTAATTCAATATTTAAAAATAACCATTTTGTATGTTTAAATTTAACACCTACATAAGGTTCAGCACCAAATATTTCACAGAATTCATATAATCCATTAATTTGGGAAGAATCTATATATATAAGCTCTTTTGCTGTTGTTTTAACTTCAATAGCTAAATATTTTTTAGAATTTCCTGCTAAAACATCAGGAAGAGGTCTTTTAGTTGCTCCACCAGAAGCTGGTGCTCTCATAGCAGCGAAACCTTTAGCCCAAAATAATTGTACTAAATCTCTTTCTTCTTTAGATCCTTTCTTAACCATTATAAATGCTCTTAAAAATACTTATTAAAAATTAATTCCAATGACCTTCAAAGTAATTTATTAAGAAATAAATATGTGTTTAGAGGGCCACCGGGGTGGTGTTGGTGACCCTCAAGCTAAAACAAAAGTTTCAGCTGTAGTCTCGAAAAGGGTGGTGATCTCTTCTGAGACTACAATTACAATATTTATTACATGAAGTATATAAATATTTTGGTAGAAATTAAAAAAATTGGTAGAAATTAAAAAAAACTAATTTATTAATAAATTCAATAGCTAAGGAAATTATTAAAATGTCTTCTTATAAAGGTCATAGTTTATTTGCATTAATTTTATCATTGATTTATTTTATAAATCCTATTTATTGCCTTTTAACTATTGTTGGAGCAAATATGTCTGATTTTGATCATGACATTAAAAAAATACATCTTTACAGGCTAATAATTGTAGGATTAATAATATTCATAGTATTGTATGTTCTTAAATCAAGCTATTTTATTGGTATTATTATTTTATTAATGGGTGCTATATTTTATTTTTCAAAACATAGAGGTTTTACTCATTCATTAATTGGAGGATTAGTTTTAACTTTTTTAGTTTTCACAATAATCTTTTTTAGTATAGAACTATCTTACCAAATCCCATTAAATTTAAATGTTGATACTTCAATGGTTATATTGGAATTAATAGCTATTTTACTTTGTATTTTATTTGTAAATAAAAAAATATCTCCAATACTTATATTTTTATTTGTGTTAGGTCTTTTAATATCTCCAATTAATCCAGTAAGCCTTGAATCTATTATATTTTCAATATTTTTAGGATTTTTAAGTCATATTATCTTAGATTCCTTTTCTCCAATGGGAGTTGAATTATTGAATCCTATTAGTTCTAAAAAGTTTGGTAAAAACTTTGCAGTACCAATGATTGTTTTATTAATTTTAATAGCTATTGTTTATAAACCATCAACCTTCAATTTAATCATAAATTATTTCAATTATACTTTTTTATAATTAAATAGTTATTTTAATAAAAATTAAGTTAATTCTTTTGTATGAATAGTTATTTTAATAAAACAAAAAATTTAAGAATCAAATAATTAAATATCATAAATTTAAAAGAAATATTAATAAAATAAACAATTTTTAATGAATTTTTATATAAAAATATAAATAAATTATTTTATGGTTATTATGAAAAAGTTTTTAAATTTTAAAATAATAATTTTTTTCATTAAATTATTCAATTTTAAATATCACTTTATAAAATTTTATAATTTTAAATTTTATAATTTTAAATTTTAATTAATATAAATTTATTTTAATTAATATAAATAATTTTAAATCAATATTTTTTAATAATGATTATTTTTAATAATAATTATCTTTAAAAAAGTTATTTATTAAGAACTTTATCAAAACCACAATATTAACATTTACATTTATGGAAAGAATTAAATACTATCTTAAATATAATCATTTATGTCATATCATTTTTTTTGACTGATGCCTAAGGTCCTTCTATGAGTAAAGTTTAAACTGTTCTGTGATTAGGAGAAACCCAGCATTAGATAGACTGCCTGTTTCGAGGGTTGCTCGGGGAGGGAAGGGTAATCTACCAATGATCCATGAGAGTTAGTATACGGGCAAAATTTTCAATATTATAAAAATTCATTTCATTAAAAATTCATTTAATTGAGAGCTTTATCAAACCCACTATAAATTAAAAATGAATTAATTTTTTCATGAAAAAATAAAAATTTGAAATTATTGGGTAACCTTAACCAACAAAAAAAATATTAATTCTTCAAAAAGTATTATATCTAATTCCTTAATAGACAAATATTTCCATTAATACTCACTTCGGGATTACAAATAAGCTTATATGATAAATTAAAAACATTTTAACTGAATCATTACCCATTTCTCTCTATTTGGACTATAAATAAGTTTATAGAAGAGATTAGATATAATCATTATTATTTATGAAGATTAAATTATGTAAAAATAATAAAATTTAAGATGTTGAATTTACAACAAAATTATAAATGTATAATGAACTTATTAATAAAATAGGATTAAATTAAAGGTTTTGGTGGGTTTGGTTCACCATTTTTATTTTTTTTACCTATTTTATTAAGTCTCATTTCAATGAATTTTTTACCATCTTCACTTGTAGCAAAAATAGGAATGGAATTGCCAACTTCTAAACAAGCTTTTTTAGAACCAGTATCCCGTATATGTTTAGATGCACAAGCTGTTACAATATCACAATGTTTAAAGATATCCTCAACTTCATCATGATCCATACCTGTTGAATGAACTGAAAATAAATAGAAATTTAAATCTGAATTAACTTTTTCCAGTTCCCTAAGTTTTTCACCATCATTCCCACAGGCAATCGTGACAGCAATATTCTTATAACCTTTATCTATTGCTAATTTAACTCCTTTATATTGGTCAATAGTTGCATTTTCAACATCTAAGATATTTTCTTGACCAATTTCTTCAATAATTTCAGGGATAGGGCTTGTTTTTACAAGACCAGAAACTCTTCCTCCAATTCCTTGAGCTTTACTTGGTTCAGTTATTAATACAGTCCCACAACCTTCACAGACCATAACAACAACATCAATTAATTTTTCATCTAAAATTGTTGAAAGTATTTCTGAAATTCCAAATGAAAGAAAGTCTTTCATATCTAATTCCCTATTAGGACTACACATTCCAAAATCTGCAATTCTAAACTCCATATTCTCTTTTACAACATCTTTATTAAGCTTTTCAATTCCTCTTTTTTTATGGAATAGTGGACAGTAATCGATTTTAGGATCACCTACTTCAACTACTTTACCATCCCTTATAAGAATTTTAGTTTTTCCCATTGCTTCAACAACATGTTCATCCATGAAAATCATCCCCCTACTTTCCTAAAATTGATTAACTTTTAAACAAAAAAGAACAAATGTAATATAAACAAAACTTTAGTTTTCATCTAATATATACTTAATGGTTTATCCAAAAAAGAACAAATGTAATATAAACAAAACCCAAATTTTTTGCACAACTCATTATTTCTAATTTTTTCTTAAATTCAATTTATTAATTTTAAATTCTTATTTTTAATAAATAAATAAATAAACATTTCTATCAAATATGTTACTGATGCACTATGAAAACCTCCTTAAACACAATAAAAAAAACAAAGTTAACATCCCATCCATTTTTTTATAAAACATCACAGAGGTTGAAAATTTCTTTCCAATCCATTTATATTTGCAAGCTTTATTCTCAACTTTAATCATTTATTAGTTCTAAATCTTCTTTTCAAGCATTTTAGAATGGTTATACCAAAAAATATTAACCATTAGTAAAAATTTGAAATAAAATATTAACAACTGCATTTGATGTATTCCTAAAAACTTTAGGTGTCAACTTTTTGATGTACTTAAAATAGTCTCTTTAATTGATTATTTAAAATAGATTAAGTATTTGAAATTAGTTTTTCTATTTTTTCAAATGATAATTCAGTTATTTCACTAATTTCTTCCAATGAAAAACCTTTATTTTTTAGTTTTAAAGCTAAATTAATTTTTTCTTTTTCAACACCTTCTTTTATACCTTCTTCTTTTGCGATTATCAAACGGACTTTTTCATCCATTTCTCTTTTTTCAATTTCTACTTTTAAAATTTCAGCTTCTTCACTTTTTGAGATCATATTTTTAGCCTCCTCTATTTTTCTTATTAAACTATCTTCAGCAAACACGGTTGTAAGTTCATCATCAGTTAATAATCCATATAAATACATGAAAAGATGATCGAGAGGATCATTTATATTAAAATTCTCTTTTTTCATCTTATCAAAGAAGATTATCTCCAATAGGTCATCACCAAAGATAGAATAATCTTCAGTATTTACTATTCTAAACCTATGTACATATTCATTTTTTTTCTGTTTATACAATTTATGATTTAGTATTGCAACACAAATCACTTTTTCAAATATAAAGTACTCGTCTCCCCTTTTAAGTAGCACAGATCCTAATCCACTAGAATAACCTTGTATTCTATTTTGCATTCCATAAATAGGTTCGTCTTGGACTTCAATAGATATTATATGATCCTCTTTTGTTATAATAACTAAATCTAAGTTTAAGTTTTTAAAGTTAGATGTTTCTCTAACTATTTCATTATTAGCAATTTGCTCAATTTCAACTTTCGTGCCAAGTATTCTTTCAAGAAAATCTTCTAATAATTCCCTTGATGCAATTCGTCCAAAAACAAGTTTAAAAATGAAATTCTTCAGAATATCAATATCCTCATCTTTTTTAATCATAGTTTAAACACCATCCATTCATTTTTTTTCTACTATTTAGATTTTAATTAATTTTTCTACTATTTAGATTCCAATTAATTTTTTTAAATAGTATTATGATAATTTAAACTTCAAAGTATATAAATATTACTTATAAGAAAATTAATATTAATTATGATCATATAATACCAATCACAAATAATACTGTTTATATCATTATTGTAAATTTATATCTTGAGAAACAAAGATTATACTACCCAAGTTAATTCTAATAAAAAAAATGAATAATTTTAATCAAAAAGCCTTAAGTTGACACATTGTTAATAAAACTTATCATTAAAGATTTATACATTATCTTTATTTTATTTATTATTTAAACATATAATGATTTAATTTTAAAAAATTACTTTTAAAAAAATTTTCAATATTAAATAAAGTTTTTAAAATATTAAATAAAGTTTTTAATAAATAAATTTTATAAATAATAAATTAAAATTATTCTTATTAATTAAAATAAATTTATATAATCTATAATTAAAAATTAAATATTTTAATAAAGTTATAATTAAAATTATGAATTGTATTAAATTTAATATTTAAAAATTAAATATAGTGGTTTTGATAAATTACTTAATAAATAACTTTTTTAAAAATAAATATTATTAATAAATATTAATTTAAAATTACTTATATTAAATAAAAATCAATTAAATAAAATAAAAATCAATTAAATAAAATAAAAATCAATTAAATTAATTAAAATGTAAAATTATATATTTTTATAAAAGGATATTTGAAATTAAATAATTTAAAAATCAATTAAATTAATTAAAATATAAAATTATATATTTTTATAAAATGATATTTGAAATTAAATAATTTAACAAAAAATTTATCGTTCAAAATTTAAGAACCCTTCCATAGCAACTTCATATTTCTAAATCAAACTTTTAAATATGGGACTACAATCAAAAATTTTTGATGTTCCTAATAATACTATGGAAACCTTTATAAAACTTAGGAAACCTTTATAAAATTTAGATTATAAATAATTTATATGATTATAATAAATAGTGTGAGTATGATAATAAATAGTGTGAGGAATTAAACATGAATACTATTGAAAAAGTTAGTCCTTTTCAACCAGAATCCCCAGTTAGACCAGAAAATTTTGAAGGTAGAAAAGAAGCAATTGATAAAAATTTACCTTTTATATATCAGGCTTCTCAAGGTTACCCTACACATTTTTTTATTAAAGGAAAAAGAGGTATGGGTAAGACTTCATTAGCAGATTATTTCAAATATATAGGGGAAATTAATTGTAAGATGTTAGCTATTCATGTCTTAAATGATGGAGTTCATGATGTGGATTCAATGGTTCAACAAATTGTTGAAAGATTGTTGAATGAAATTAAAAGAGAAACATGGGCGGATAATATTATGAATACTTTTAAAAAACATATAAAAAGTATTGAGTTTTTCAATGGAAAAATCGAGTTTCGTCCAGATAAAGAAACAATTAATTTCCTAAAAAATAATTTCCCATTTTTCATAGAGGAAATGATCAATAAAATAAAAGGGAATAAGAAGGGATTATTCATAATTATAGATGATATTAATGGATTATCTCACACTTCTGATTTTTCTAACTGGTATAAAAGTTTTGCAGATACAATTTCTACAGGAACTCGTGATTTACCTTTAATAATGATACTTACAACATATCCTGAAAATGCACAAAAGTTCTATACTCAAAACCCATCTTTCAATAGACTTTTTAAGCATATTGATATTAAAGGATTGAAAGATTCTGAGATTAAGGACTTTTTTACTAAAATATTTAAACAAGTTGGAGTAACCATTGAAAAAAAGGCGATGGATTATATGGTTAGATTCACATCAGGACTGCCTAATATGATGCAGGAAATAGGTGATGGTATTTTCTGGTTTAATACTGATAATATAATAGATGAAAAGGATGCTTTAAAAGGTATTATTAGGGCAGGTCGTGAAATTGGTTTGAAATATCTACAACCTGCTTTAGATAATTCTATTCGTAGTGAAAGCTATTTAAGCATATTTAGGACATTAGGAAATGATTTCAATAAACATGATCTTGGTGAGGAGTATACTTTTAGAAAAAAGACATAGTTGATAAGTTAGATTCAAGAGAAAGCAAAGCTTTTTCAGATTTTTTAAAAAGAGCAAGAGAATTAAAAATCATTGAATATGCTGAAGGATATAAACAAGGAGTTTATACATTTACTAATAATTTATATCCTATCTATTTTTTAATTCAATATTTAGAATATGAGAATAAACTTTAAACTATAAATTTTTTCACTATTTTAGAAAATTAGATTAAAAATCAAAGCTAAAAAAAGAAGGTTGGAATCAGTTATACGAAAATATCGTACAACTGAGAATGCTTTCATTTATATCATAGTATATATGAATACCTTTGAAGAAGAACTAATAGGCTTAGATGAAATGATAAGTAAACTAAGAAAGAATAAAGAAGAAATGGAAGTAGTAGACCAAGAAATAGAAAAATATTGTAAAGAAATAGGAATAAAACCCATAATATTCTAAGAATATAAAAATGAGAATTAAATATGAAGATATTCTTTGAAAAAACATATCTAAATATTTTAAGGAAAAATAAAATCTATAATTTTAAAATAATCTAAAATGAGGATTTAAAACAAAACTTTGATCAAAAACTTCTTTTTATTATTTCTATAAGTAGAGCTGTAATAACTAAACATTTGAAAGATATTTATAGTGAAAATAAGTTGGACGAAAATTCAACTATTGCAAAAATTGCACATGTTCAAAATGAAAATGGAAGAAAGGTTAAATGTGACTTGAAACTCTATAATCTTGATGTTTTAATAGCTATTGGTTAAGAATATGTACAAAAGAGGGAACATTATTTAGAAAATGAAGTAATGATAATTTAAAAGAATATATTGTCAAAGTAAACATTGCAAAAATGATAATTTTTTGCTGATTTTGGAATTGTTGCCCAGTTTTTTAGTTTCAGAAAAAATAATTGCTACCCATTTTCTTCAATCCAAGTTTAAAAAAATAATTTTCTTAATTTGGTAGCATTGCAAAAGGACTATAAAATATATTAATTAAAATATATTTATGTTATATTATATGATTTTGATAAAGTTCTTAATAAATAATTTTTTTTAAAAATAAATATTATTAAAAAATGTTAATTTAAATTATTTATATTAATCAAATAAGTTTATATTAATCAAAATTGAAAATTATAGGCTTTTATAAAGTGATATTTAAAATTTAATAATTTAATAACAAGAATTATCATTTTAAAATTTAAGAATTCTTCCATAAATACCATGTAAAATGAATAATTAAAAAATTATAAGTAAGGAGATATGTGAATGAAAATAGATATTAAAGAATTTTTATCAATTTTTATTAGAGGGTTTATCATGGGGTGTGCTGATGGTATTCCTGGAGTTTCAGGTGGAACAATAGCTTTAATCACTGGTATTTATGATAGATTAATTCATGGGATTGGAAAAATTAAATTTACTTTTATAAAACCCTTATTAAAAGGAGATATAACAGGATTTAAAGATAAATTAATAGATGAAATAGATTTTCAATTATTTATACCCTTGCTTTCAGGAATAGCTATTGCTTTAATTAGCTTATCTAAGTTAATATCTTATCTAATGGAAGTTTATCCAGTTTATACTTTTGCATTTTTTTTAGGTTTAATATTGGCTTCAACATATATATTGTATACTCATATTGTTAAGGTTTCCTTTAAAATAGCTATTGTTTCAGTGATTGGTTTTATATTAGCATATATTTTTGTAGGATTAAATCCTATATCTGCTAATCATTCATTAATTGTTTTGTTTTTCACTGGATCAATAGCTATTTGTGCTATGATTTTACCAGGAATTTCAGGAGCATTTTTACTTTTATTATTAGGACAATATGAATATATGCTTAATGCACTTCATAACTTCCATTTATCTGAGATTATAACTTTCTGTGTAGGTGCTTTGATTGGAATATTGTCCTTTTCCAAACTTTTAGATTATCTTCTTAACAATTATAAAGAAATTACAATGGGCTTTTTAATTGGTGTTATGATGGGTACTTTAAGATTACCTTATGAAAAAATTCAAGAAAATTTAATTAGCTCTTCAAGTTCTATACCATTAATAATGACTTTAGCTATTGCTTTAATAGGTTTTATCTTAATTATAACATTGGAGAAAAAGTTGGGTGGTGAAAAATCCAGTTGATAAATTTACTTTTCTTTAAATAATATTCATTTTTAAAAATTTATTTATTAAGAACTTTATTAAATTAACTCCACTTTAAAATTTTTAAGTAAATTATCATTTATACCGTAAGGTTTTTTCATATAGTGTTTTTTTCCATGTTCTACGATTAAAGCATGATACTCTTGATAAATCTTATAGTTTGAAGGTAAATTTTCTTCAAAAAGTTCTTTTATTTTTAAATAGCTGTCTTTCTCTTTTATATGATTTAAATATGAGAAAATTCTTTTAGTGTAAGCATCAACAATAAATTCTACTTGTTTATAAGCATACAATAATATTGAATCTGCTGTTTCATTTCCAACACCTTTTACCTTTAATAATTCTTTTCTTGTTGGGATTTTATCATTAATTTCAATATAGAAATCAAGAATATTAGAAATATAATTTATTTTTTGATTGTAATAACCAGTGCATCTTATTGCTTCTTTAAAAGAATCAAAGTCTTCATTAAGTATTTTTAAAATGTTTTCTGGTTTAAAGTCAATAGCTATTTTGTTAATATTAAACAATGCTTTTTCAACATGTACCCAGCTGGTGTTTTGAGTTAAAATAGAACCTAAAATTATTTCAAATCTTTCTTCTTCATTTTTAGGAAAACTATAATCTTTAGGATGATAACCATTAATAGCACCAGTTTTATTTGGATTAATATTATCATGATGAATTAAAGGCCACCATCCTTGATAGGAATATTCTTTAAGTAAAATTGTATATATTTTTCCAATACTATTCATTTAATTCTTTCCTAACTTTATTGTATCATATTAATAGTCATTATGAAAAAGTTCTTAATTTTTGAATGATAATTTTTTTATTACGTTGGTTTAATTTTAAGTATTGTTTTAATTTTAAGTATTATTTTATGAAAATCTATAATTTTAAATTTTAAATAATATAAATGTATTTTAATTAATATAAATAATTTTAAATAAATTTATTTTAATAATATTTAATTTTAAAAAAATTATTTATTAAAAACTTTATCAAAACCATTATATGTAATTTTAAATATTAATTTATAAAAATCTATAATTTTAAATTTTGAATAATATAAATGTATTTTAATTAGTATAAATAATTTTAAATAAATTTATTTTAATAATATTTAATTTTAAAAAAATTATTTATTAAAAACTTTATCAAAACCACTATAATTTAGTTTAAAATGAAAAGTTTGATAAAAATAAATCATCAGTTTTTAATCATCAATTTTTTATTTATATTAATTTACTTATAATTTATTTATAATTTATTTATAATTTATATTTTATAAATTGATATAATATCTAAATAATATTTTTAAAATAAAAGAATATTAAAATCTTAAATTATAAAATAAGATAATTTATCATAAATAAATTTTATATTATTAAGAATGTTTATACCATATATTAACTTATATTCATTATTAGAGATAGTTACACTTAATTAGAGATAGTTATATTAAATATTAGAGACATTTATATTTAATTAATGGAATAATTATTAATTTTTTAGAAAAATTTTATTATTCATTATTTTTTATAATTTATATAATAACTTAAATTTTTTATAATTTATATAATGAACTTAAAATTTTAGATGGTTGGTGATTTAATGAATAGCTTTGATTTCCTTTTGCCTGATAGGATATGTGTTGATGGGGAAAATGGACTTACTATGGTTTTAGATAAGGGATTAGGACTTTTGAATTTAATAGATATTATGGAAATCTCATGGGAATATGTTGATTTTTTAAAGTTTGGTTGGGGAACAATAATATTGCATGATAAAAATATAGTGAAAGAAAAAATAGAAATCGCCAATTCTTATAACATAACTCCATATCCTGGTGGTTCATTATTTGAAATAGCTTATCAGAATAATAAAATTCCCGAATACTTTAATGAACTTGAAAAACTTGGTTTTGAAGCTTTAGAAATATCTGATGGCTCAATAGCTATTGAACATGATATAAAATTAGACTTAATAAAAGAAGCAAAAGAAAAAGGTTTTTATGTCTTATCAGAAGTAGGTAAAAAAGATCAAGAAAAGGATAGTGATTTAGAGATAGAAAATAGAATTAATTTAATCAAAAGAGAACTTGTTGCTGGTTCTAATAAGGTTATTGTTGAAGGAAGAGAAAGTGGAAAAAATATAGGGGTTTACGATAAAAATGGTAATGTGAAAGATGATGAAGTTGATATTATTTTAAAAAACATTAACCCCGATGATTTAATTTGGGAGGCACCCAATAAAAATCAACAAGTTTATTTCATATTAAAAATAGGCAAAAATGTCAACTTAGGAAATATTAGTACCGATGATATCACTTCTCTTGAGACAATTAGACGAGGTCTTAGAGGCGATACAATTGGTAAAATTTAATTTTAAGTTGATTCTATGGATCAAAAATCAATGAAACATGAGGACTACATTCTTTTTCCAATTGAAACAAATTATATAAAACCTAACGATAGCTTAGACATCATTCTAAATAAAGCATCACAGATAGTTGAAGATAATGATTACTTAGTTATTGCTGAGACACCAATATCCATTTCTCAAGGAAGATTAATTGATGAATCAGAATATATTCCTTCCATTAAAGCTAAATTTCTTGCTTTTATCTGGAGTAAATATATTTGGGGTTATTTACTTGGACCAATTCTTGGAATAAAAAAAAGAACTATAAAAAATCTTAGAAGATTACCAACCGATGCAGCACGACATAAAGAACTTGTTTTACAATTGTATGGATGGAAACATGCTTTAAAACCCGCTTCTGAAGCTGGAATTGATTTAAGTAATGTTCCTGGAACTTATGTATCTTTACTACCTGAAAACCCAGAAAAAACAGCTAAAAATATAAGCAAAACTTTAAAAGAAAAATCTAAAAAAAATGTTAATGTTTTAATAGTTGACAGTGATGCCACCTATAAAATAAAAAATAAATATTTCACAAGCCTACCAACAGCTATTCCCCCAATCAAAACTAATATGGGAATTTATGCATACATTTTAGGTCAAGTTTCTACCAACTGTGGTTCAACACCTATAGCTTCTTCATCACCAATTGATATAGAGGAAGGATTGAAAATAGCTAACATTTGTGAAGATTATCAGAAATTAAACAATAATATGGAAACAATTCATGATATGAAAAAATTGAATGAAGATAATAATATAAGTATGAAATATTTGAATTCCATTGTTCATACCCCAGCTATTGTTGTAAGAAAGCGAAAGTATCAAAAAAATTATTCCTGAACTTTTTGAGTCTATCTCAAATTCAGATTATATTTAAAAGATAATATATCTCCATTATTAACCACACTTTTCCAAACCAACTGTGATCACTCTATCTCAGAAATATTATTTTTCATCAAAGAACTATCATTAACTCCAAATTGTTGCAGTGGTGTATTATCAACACTATCTAAAAAGTGTTCTAATAAGCTATACAGATCAGGGATCTCTTACATAATTCTCATAATAAAAGGTTCTTTTACCTGATGCCATGATTGGAATTGTCACATAATGCGAACTTGTCTGAGATTTTGGAACATGATCTTTAAGTAAAGGATTTTTACTTATGTACTACTCAACCACCATCTCTTGAAATTAAATAATTTCTTCCCATCTTTCCTTAACTTTCGAGACACATATGTGCTTGAATTTATTTACTCAGAATTAAGATCATTAACACTCAAATGATCCTTCACTTCAAAATTTTTACCTTTTGTCCTATGATATAATCTAATTTCATTAGTTATAAAAGTTTTGGGGTATACTATAAATAAACTAAGACCAACAAGTTCATCATTTCTAAAATTTTCATTAATCCAGTTATTATTGTGACATATTGAATTACCGTGACCTGTGGAGGTCATGGTTAATGTTCCCATGTATACACTATTTTACCCTCGTATTTGAATTCAATAGACTTAATATTTTCTACAGCATTATCACCATCAATTATTATTTTTTCGTCTACTTTGTAAGCTTTACCAGCTTCTACTGTACTATTAATACCCCATACACCATTTTTGGTTGTGCCATCGTTAAAATTAACAGCAATACCTAATAGAACAATACTATCATTTAAAGGATATTCAAAATTATCATTTTTATCAAATGTAATAGTTCCAGCCATTTTTAAAGTTCCATTTTCAGTATAAACATTATCAATAGTTACATTACAAAGATTTTCAGCCATTATTTTTTCAACATTTGTTTGCTTTTCAGATGTTATGGGCTGAGAAAATGGCTGAGAAAACTATAGTCATTCCAATCAACAAATAAACTAATACAAAACCATATTTTAAAATATTTTTTTTATCCATTTAAATCACCTCTATTTTCTTACAATGCTCAATATTCCTGATAATATTAAAAGTGTAACACATCCTTGTAATATTAAAAATATATAACCAGAACCAAAAATATTAATACCATTAAACACTATTAATCCTGACACTATATTTAAAGAACCATAAAATTTAGGATCTCTCTTAACTAAAGCAGAACTAACTATACCAATAATAGAGCTTAATAATACAAAAAAACTTACATATATATACATAGTACCAGTAGTTTCACCCATAGCACTACCTAAATCACTAAGTAATATACAAAAGAAGCCACCACCTAATGCAAAAATACCACCTAAAATACCTAAAATCCTTTCAACAGTCCTTGAAGTAGGACTAACTTCAATTTCTTTATCTTCCATATTTTTCCTCCAATATCTAATCTTCATTTTAAACTTTTATATTATTTAACACCGTTGTTAAAATAAGAAAATTCATCTTAACAGAATCTGGGTGACATTTATTTTTTCTGAAATTTTATTTTTTTGAAACTATAAAAAATTTCTTAAATTAATGCCTACCCATTAATAATAATTATAATAACCCATAGTATATAAATGTTTCGATTTTTTCATTCACCCCCCCCCCCCAATAGGGTTAAATTCAATGATTAAAATATAAAATAGGAAATAAAGATTTATAAATTCACAAAACCTTTTTATGCTACATATATTATTTATATTATATTGAGACAGGGTAATAATTATGAAATAGTCAAAAATAATACATTATTTAGAATAGGTAGTTCAACATGCTACATTTAGCTATATCAGATAATATCTTGCATATAATGGTTTAGTAAAATGTATCTTACATTCCAAATTAATTTTATTCTTTCTTTTGCTCTTCTATAATCATTTTTATTTTAGAAACAATTTTTTCTGCATGATGCACTGAATTTTATGCTTCTATATTCGTTACAGAACCTGATGTCTCATAAACTGCCTTATGTCTTTTTCTTCTCATTCGATTTAAATAGATTATGTCTGATTTATCTAAAAAATCTTTAGCAAATTCAATTGCACTTACATGAGAATTTATATGGGATGTTCTATATCCTTTACTGAACATTAATGCTTTAATCGCTTGTAGAATAGAGTTATAAGAAATATTATATGCCCAATCATTATTTTCAATTAACATAGTTTTAACTACTTTCAAGTCTCTTTCAACAAGTTCTAAAGATTTATTTACTTGAATAAAATTAGGTTCTATTTTTTTAATAAATCCTTTTTTTAATAAATCTTTTATCATAGGTCAAATCCTTTAATATTCTTTAAAAATTCTTTTTCATTGTTTATAATAAAAATTTTAGGGTTTTTTAAAATACTATCTAAAAAAGGATCTTTTTCTTTAATCCTATTTCTAATTTCTTTATTATTGAATAATGTATAATTTATTTCTTTGGAAAATTTTTGTTCTATTTTATCAATTTTTTCAATTAAATGGTCTTCATCCAAATCCCCTACAATAAATAAGTCTAAATCGCTATGAATTTTAGCTTTTCCAGATGCAAACGAACCATAAATAAATAAGGTTTCAATATTTTCATTTTTAAATGTTTTTTTAATGCTTTTAGAAATTCCTTCAGTTTTTAGAAATATGTTAGTGATTTCTTTGTAAATGGGGGATTCTTTGTTCATACCGTAATATTTTAAGTTTCCTTTTTCTTGGGATGTTAAAATTTTAATATTTTCTAAGTTTATTAATTCTCTTCTAACCGAATTAATATTTTCTTCAAGAATACGAGAAAATTCTCTAATATAAACCTTAGTATCTGGATTTATGGAAAAATAGCTTAAAATTTTTATTCTGGTTTTTGATTGAAATAATTTTTTTAACATAGTATTTATTTTGGAATATTATTGTATAAATAGTTTATACATTAGTATAACTAATTTATACTATAGTGTATGAAATAATGTTTTTAAGTACAGAAAAACTTTGTTTTTCTAATTGAACAAGTTCAATAATGAAGTTTTTAAAAATGAAACATAATTATTAAATTTTTAATTAAAAAAATTATAATTATTATTTTTAAAAATAAAAAGATAAAAATTGTTATTT
>JAITPS010000060.1 GCA_031289325.1 Candidatus Methanovirga meridionalis | reverse complement strand
CCTAATCTCAATTCTTTATCAAAATCAGGTAAATTACCAACATCATCACTTGAATTTGTAGTGTTTAAAACAAGACCATAAGATAATTGAACAGGACAAGAGCAATTGTAACTATTATTCTCTGTAGTTTTATCATCCCCTGCCCCTAACTGAACCACAAAATGATTCATAGGCAGTTGCTCATCTATTAAATCAGTGATGTTGTTTTGACCCCACCAATTATAATTAATATTCCCATTATTATTAGCTTCTTTTCCATAACTTGCTTTATTATTTAAAATACGACAATAATTCACACTACAACCATTATTATTATATACACCACCACCATAATTAGTAGCTGTGTTATTTATAATACTACAATTAACCACACTACCACCATCATTAGCTACACCACCACCATTACCCCCTATAGCTGTGTTATTTATAATACTACAATTAACCACACTACCACCAGCACTATTATATACACCACAACCACCACCACCACCATTAATAGCTGTGTTATTTATAATACTACAATTAACCACACTACCACCATTATAAATATCTACACCACCACCATAACCAGCTGTGTTATTTGTAATACTACAATTAACCACACTACCACCACTACTATAAATAAATACACCACCACCACCAGTACTAGTAGCTGTGTTATTTATAATACTACAATTAACCACACTACCACCACTATTATATACACCACCACCATCAATATTAGCTGTGTTATTTATAATACTACAATTAACCACACTACCATAACTATATACACCACCACCACCACTATTAAGAGCTGTGTTATTTATAATACTACAATTAATCACACTACCACCACCATTATATGCACCACCACCATTCTTAGTAGCTTTGTTATTTATAATACTACAATTAACCACACTACCACCACTATAAATATATACACCACCACCATTATCAGTAGCTTTGTTATTTATAATACTACAATTAATCACACTACCATAATAAATATATACACCACCACCACTATATACACCACCACTATAACCAGCTGTGTTATTTATAATACTACAATTAACCACACTACCACCACCACGAGTATATACACCACCACCACTATAACCAGCTGTGTTATTTATAATACTACAATTAACCACACTACCACTACTAATATATACACCACCACCATTCTTAGTAGCTTTGTTATTTATAATACTACAATTAATCACACTACCATAATAAATATATACACCACCACCACTATCATCAGCTGTGTTATTTATAATACTACAATTAACCACACTAACACTACCACCATTAATAGCTACACCACCACCAGTATTAGCTGTGTTGTTTATAATACTACAATTAACCACACTACCACCACTATAAATATATACACCACCACCACTACTAATAGTAGCTTTGTTATTTATAATACTACAATTAACCACACTACCACAACCACGAGTATATACACCACCACCATTACTAGTATCTGTGTTATTTATAATACTACAATTAACCACACTACCACCACCATTATATGCACCACCACCACCACCATAACCAGCTTTGTTATTTATAATACTACAATTAACCACACTACCACCACTATAAATATATACACCACCACCACTATCATCAGCTGTGTTATTTATAATACTACAATTAACCACACTACCACCACTATATACACCACCACCACCAATACTAGCTGTGTTATTTATAATACTACAATTAATCACATTGAGATTAATAGTATTAGAAGTATATATACCTCCACCATAACCACCAGTTACATATCCATTTTTTATGGTTAATCCAGTAAGATTAATATTATCCGCATTTACATTAAATACTCTTCCATTCCCTTTTGCATTCACTATTACAGTTCCAAGTGTCGTGCTTTCATTGGCTTTTATTGTTAAACCAGTCTTATTAACAGTAATATTAGATTCATTATACTCACCAGGATCTAATATTATGGTATCATTATCAACAGCATTGTTAATAGCATTTTGTATAGTGCTATTACTTGGATTTATATGAATTTCTTCACTGTATGATTGTATTCCATTTAAAGGATTTAATTCAATATTATTGAACTTAACATCCAATATAATATCATTACCATCATCACTAACATTTAAATGCTTATTGATAGTATCACCATTAATAAGATCATTAATATCTATTGGAGAAGTGTTAATAGTATTACTTGTATTATCAGATAATGTGATACTTTGATCATTATTTATCTTAAAAGTCTTGTTAGTCTTCTTATCTGATTGCAGATTTAAGCTAATATAAGCATGGGTATCATTTAGTCTATGTGGTGTGGCTGTTAAATTAAATATGGTGCCATTATTATCTGTGTATAGTTTACTGTCTCCTGTATCATTAGCTATTGATGTTGCTGATACTAATAGTAACATACTCAATATAAATAATCCAAATATATAAATATATGGTATGGGTAGGATTTTATTATCCCCTATAATCTTAAAACTATTCTTACTATTTTTAATCTTATTATAAATTTTATTTAAATAATTTAACATAGAAAAAACACTCCTTTAATAATTTTACTTTTATTTTATTTTTTTTTTATTATTAACCTAATAATTAATTAATAGTTTAATAGTTAAAACATCTGGAGCTTATAAGAAAAAAATCATAGGCTTCTATTTACTATATATACAAACCTGAGAATGTTATAAAAGCATTCTCACAATAAATTTTTACTATCATTCTATTAATTATTAAACATGATAAAAAACATGAACGATGGTTTATAATAAATCTAAGTTTTTTTAGAAATATTTCTTAAATATTTTTTATGATCACCAAAAAAATATTTAAATTATCATTTTCATGATATTCTACTGATAATCACTAAATATTATTATATTGTCCATATATATAAAGTTTTCCGATCTCCTTAATTTATAATCAATAAACAAAATATATTCAAAAGCTTTAAATTAAACAACAAACAACTAAAACAAACTTGGAAATTAAATTACTAACACATTCTCTCTCTCTCTCTCTCTCTCTCTGGAATAATTAAAAGCTTAAACAAGCGAAAAAAAGCAAATTAACCCTATCCATAAAATAAGATCTTAAATATTTGGGATTGTAAAGTTTTAACCTCCTATGTTCTTAGTATTACTTTAATGATTATTAATATTATAAGTATAATATTTTTTATATATATAATATTAACCTCTTGAGAATCAAACCACATATTGCAAAAATTAACCGTTTAATATAATTAAAGGAACCATACATAAAAAACATACTTTGTTAAGATGAATGCATGAATAATCAAACTAACAATTTAAATTATATATCAAGGTGTCTGAAAAGTATAAAAAATTAATGGAATTTCAGCACTGTAAAAAGAGGATGGATTTTCGCGAATGAAAAATTAGAAATATGGGCTAAAAATTTGATGACATGTATATGTATTAAATTTTTTCTATCTAAAAACTAATTTTCGTATTTTAAATTTCCATGCTAATTTTACACTGCCAGAATTTCTATGATTATTTAGTATAATTCACAGTTAAATATCATATATTTTTCAAAAGTACAAATTTTTTGAAATATAATTCTTAAAATAAAGTTTCATGATCTTCAAATTAAAGAATAACCATTTTTAAACAATTGAAATTTAAAGTAAAATTTTTAGTTGATGCAAATATCTTTGATTTTAAATTCAGAAGATTAAATCATGTTTATTTTAATTGAATAGAATTCAAATTTTAATTTGTATGGTATTGATTCTATTTAAAAATTTGAAAGTATTTAAGTTATAATTTTGATTGTACTTTTCAAAATTATCATGAAATAGTTCTTAAAATAAGTTAAACATCCATCAACTATCTTGGATTTTTCATGATAATCAGACACCTTGTTCTGATTATGAAAATTATAGCAAGGCTACCAACTTAAGAATTTTTGATTAAAATTTCACCAAAATTTTGTTTATACAAACTCAATTTTTAATTTCAATCCAAGTCTAAAAAAAATAATTATCTTAAGTTGGGGGCATTGTATATTTAAATGGATAAGTTTATATATAATAAAGTTAAAATTTAAATTTATGAATATTAAACTATTAAAAGTTAAAATTTAAATTTAAATTTAAGAATAAACTGTTAAAACTTATGGAATAAATTTTATAAAATATATCAAAATTTGATTTAATCAGTTATCTTTGATTATATTATGGAAAATATTCTTTTTAAATTTTAATAAAGTATATTCTATTGTATTGTTTAATATTCCTACTTTTTATAAAATATTTTATTTAACAAATTATGTTAGGTGACTATATGAATTTTAGTGAAATTTTTGTAGATAGTTTTAAATACCCAATCAAAGACTATTTAAAATTAATTATTGTGGGTATTCTTTCTTTTATACCTTTAATACCAACACTTGCTATTGGTGCAGGTAGTAGTAATCCCAATCCAGGTACTTTGCCAGTTTTAGGAATTATTTCTTTATTGATAAGTTTTATACTTTTTGTTGTGTTATATATCTTTATTTTTGGATATCTTTTTAGTATAACAAAAAATACAGTCCATAATAATGAAAACTTTCCAGATTTTAAGTTCTTGGATAATTTTGTGGATGGTATAAAAATTGTTATTATTGATGTTATGTATTCGATCATTCCTTCTATATTATTAGTTATTATAGGAATAGTAGCCATTGGTTTAAATCCTGATGTGTTGTCATCATTAAACTCACCAGAACAGATATTAAATAATATTGGATTATATAAAATTTTAATCCTTTTTGTACTATCTCTTATATTGTATGGTATATTTTCATTGCTATCTATTATGGGGACTATGATATTTGCCAAAACAGGAAATCTTGGGGATGCCTTCAAATTTAAGGAAGTTTTTAATAGAATTTCTTCAATTGGAATACTCAAATATATTGTATTGATTGTTGTCTTGGATATAATTTTAATTCTAATTCAGTTTATAGGTAGTTTTATTAATTTAATTCCATTCAAATTCATTGGAACTTTAATATTCATGATCCTATTCTTTCCCTATATGTTAATATATTATTACAGAGTTATAGGTTTAATTTATAATGAAAGTGAAACTGAATCACTACCACCTGAATCACAACAAAATATAAATTAAATAACTTCTTTTTTTCTTTTATTAATAAAAAATTTTTCATTTTTTATTCTTGACTTTTACTATACTAATTTTTGAATTATTATAATAGCTTACTTTTTTTCATTTATCATGATTTTGAAATTTTATTGATTATTATGCTTAGATTTTATATGGTAATACTACTTTTCATGAAATATATCTATAATAATCCTCATGGAAAAGTTTTTAAATTTTAAAATGATAATTTTTTTATTACATTGTTTAATTTTAAATATAACTTTATAAAAATATATAATTTTAAATATAACGATTATAATAATATTTATTTATGAAACAAAAAATTTAAAAACTTTTGATAAAATAATTATTATGCAAGCTCATTAATTAATAAAATAATAATAAATTAAATATAAAATAAATAAATAAATAATAGTATAAAATTTAAAATAAAATTTAAAGTTTAAAAATAAAAAACAGCTTCACTTTTCTAAGTTTAAAAATATAAAATTAAATAATCTTATTTTATATTTTAAGACTTTAATATTGTTTTATTATTAAAATATTATTTAAAAATATATTAATTTATAAAATATTAACTATAATTAAATTGTATAAATAATAAATAACTTAAATTGTATAAATAACAAGTAAAAAAAAAAGTAATTTATTTTTATCAAACTTTTCATCTTATTAAAATAGAATATAATGGTTTTAATAAAGTTCTTAATAAATAACTTTTTTAAAATAAATATTATTAAAAAATATTAATTTAAAATTATTTGTATTAATTAAAATATATTTATATTATTTAAAATTTAAAATTATAGATTTTTATAAAATAATATTTGAAATAAAATAATTTAATAAAAAAATTCATCGTTCAAAATTCATTGTTCAAAATTTAAGAACTTTTTCATAATAACTATAAATGAAGCATTTTATGGTGATAAATTGAATTCTAAAATTAAAAAATTCATTTTAGTGATTGTAGTTATAATTATTTTCTTTTTTATGTTCGCTCCAGGTTCAAGTAATCATAGAATAGATATTGTAGGAAGTACATCTGTGCAACCTCTTGCTGAAAAGTTAGCCAATACTTATATGAAGAATAATTCAAATGTATTAATAAACGTTCAAGGTGGAGGTTCTGGAATGGGTATTAGAAGTATTCAGCAAAAAATTACAAACATGGGCATGGTTTCAGCGGAATTATCTCAGGAAGATAAAAAAGGGATAACAGTGATTAAATTAGGTGATGAAGGGATTGTAGTTTGTGTAAATAATGAAAATAATATCTCAAATTTAACAACACAACAAATTAGAGATATTTTTAGTGGAAAAATTGATAACTGGAAAGATGTTGGAGGAGCTAATTCTAAAATTCATGTTATTACACGAGAAGATGGATCTGGAACAAGAACAGGGTTTGAAACTATTTTAATGAAAGGTTATAAGATTAAAAAAGATGCGATAGTTCAAAGTTCAACAAATGAAATTGAACAGTCCGTTGTAAATGATAATAATGCTATTGGTTATGTTTCTTATACCACGATTAGTAATAATGTTAAAGATGTACTAATTGATGGTGTTAAAGTATCTGATGATACAATTGTTGATGGTTCATATAAGCTTATAAGACCCTACCTATTTTTAATTCATGACCATGACGATTTA
Source organism: Candidatus Methanovirga meridionalis (assembly GCA_031289325.1). GTDB lineage: Archaea > Methanobacteriota > Methanobacteria > Methanobacteriales > Methanobacteriaceae > Methanovirga > Methanovirga meridionalis. Next base: position 9,303 of record JAITPS010000060.1, on the reverse strand, counting down.
TATGTTAATGACTTTTTAAATTGGGTTTTCTCTCCTGAAGGCTTAGAGATTATTAAACATGAAAAAATCATTCCTCCTAATGGAAAAGAATTAGAAGATACTAAAAGACAACTAAACAACATAACTACCAATTTATAAAGATTATTTTATTAATTTAGATTTTATCTAATTAAAGAATACCTCATCCTAAAGAATACCCCATCCTATTCAATGTGAGTACTATTTTTCTTTTATTTTAATTTTAGCCATGTTTCCATTGAAAAAATTTTAGAATCCATCTTCTTAAGGTTCTTAAAGATTACTTATTTACTTTTTCATCTTTTAGAGTTTAAACTCTAAAAATTTTCTAACTCTTCATCAATGGTATCCCAGAATTCAACTGCCCATGTTGCACTCCCATCAATAATCATATCTAATAATCTAAGCTTTCCATCTCTTAATCTGAAAAGTCTAAAATCTTGCTGAGATTTTTTTTTCCCTTCTTTATTACAATCTAAATATAATCCATCGTAATATTCCTCATCAAAGTCTCCAGATTTAACAAAATCTCCAACTAATGAATAGCCATTTTTGACTGTTTTATCTAATTTTTCAATGGTTTTTAACCATCCACCATTTACTCTAAATTTAATACCAGGATCAATAATTTTTATTTCTTTTTCCCAATTTAAAAGCATTTTTTCACCTCTATCAATATTTAAATATTTTTTATTTTATTTTCTAATGCATAACATTATTTATATTCAATATTATATTTAAGTTAGCCAAGAGCATACCAAAAGTAATAAATTACAGGAAGTTTCTATAATCCCATAAAATTTCTATAATCTCCATGAAGTTCCTATAATCCATATAAATCTATTTATCAACTCAGGGTTATATTATTTTTAATATAATATACAAAAAATTCATTAATAATGTCTTGGCAAATCCTAACTCTTCAATAGGTAATTTTTTATTATTATTCAATTTAAATATCACATTATAAACATCTATAATTTTAAATTTAATTAATATAAATAAATTTCAAATAATATAAATAAATTTTTAATTATAGTGGTGGAAAAAATGTTTTTAATTAATCACTTATTTTTAAATATCTTATTGTTGAAAATTTATTTTCAACTTAGGAGAATAGATTCTCCGTTTTTAAAAATTTCAAAGTAATATTAAATTAATTTTTTAAATAATGATTTTTATTTTTTTATTGTTGAAAATTTATTTTCAACTTAGGAGAATTTATTCTCCGTTTTTAAAAATAATAATTATAATTTTTTTAATTAAAAATTTAATACTTATGGCATAATATAAAAAATCTCATTATTGAACTTGTTCAATTAGAAAAACGAAGTTTTTCTGTACTTAAAAACATTATTTCATACACTATAATTAAAATATATTAATATTATTTGAAATTTAAAATCATGGATTTTCATGACCTAATATTTAAAATTAAATAACTTAATAAAAAATTATTAGTAATACTTTTCCATAAGGACTATGGTTTAATTCACATTTAGCTATGATTTTCTTTATTTAAAAGCATTTTAAAGTTAGAAACAATGTTTTTCTTTATTTTAAAATGTTTTCTATTTTTTAAAGTTAGAAACGAAAAATCTTCGATAACAAATCTTTGATTTTATTTATTTGGAAGTTTAGATGCTAACAGGTTCATGATTATTAAAATGGGGAATATGAATTATGAATATTTTACTTGTTTCTGATGAAAATTATGCTATGCAGTTAACCGTATTAATAACTTCAATACTGGAAAATAGTTCCGATGATTTCGATGAACACATACACATATATATATTAAATAATAATATTCACAAAGGTAGTATTGAGAAAATTAAATCATTGGAAGAAAAGTATAAAAAAGCAAAATTACATTTTATTGATAATAGTGAAATTGAAAAAAAATTAGAAAACTTTAAAGATAAATTGCCTGCTATTGATAGATCCACATCTTACTATTATCGATTATTCATTATTTCGTTTTTACCAGATGATATTGATAAAATATTATATATGGATTCAGATATAGTCACAAATAGTAGTTTAGCTGAGTTATATAATACAAATCTTGCTAATTACTATGTTGCTGGTGTAGTGGATATTAATGAAACAAATTTTAAAGAGAAAATAAACATGGATCCAGATGATGTTTATATTAATTCTGGAGTCATGTTAATCAACCTCAAAAAATGGAAAGAAGATAATATTCAAGATAAAATAGTAGGATTTATTAATAAAACAACAGATAAAGAGTTATTATATGATCAACATCTATTAAATTATATTTTTAAGAGTAATGTAATGATTTTAGAACCAAGAAACAATGTTCTAACTCATATCTATGTTTTAAATTATAAAAGGTTCATGGAAATTTTCAGAATGGATTATGAAATTTTTACTGAAAAAGAGTATGATAAAGCACATACAAGCCCAGTATGTACTCATTACATTAGTTCTCCTTGGAGAAGACCTTGGGAATTAAATTCTAAACATCCTAAAAATGATTTATTTTTCAAATATAAAAATATTTCCCCTTACACAAATTATAAAATCAAATATAACCCAACAACTAAATCTTATATGATGAAATTATATATTAATCGTTTTATTTTCTTAAACTTTCCTACAAAATTAGTTGCCTACATGAATAAACATAATATTCTAAATTTGCAACAGTTTTACAATTAAATTATTTAATTTTAAATATTGCTTCATGATAATCAATTATTTTAAATTTTAAATAATATTAATATATTTTAATTAATATTAATAATTTTAAGTTAATATTTTTTAATAATATTAATTTTTAAAAAAGTTATTTTGTTTTTAAAAAAGTTATTTGTTAAGAACTTTATCAAAATCTATAATTCAAAGAATTTTTTACAAATTATTTTTTTAAATATTAATATTTATCTATTGAATTTAATTTAAAGAAATGAAAATCATTTTTGATTACAAATATTTAATTAAATTTTGTAAAATTAAAATATAAATAGAGAAAAACTTTGTTTTTCTAATGGAAATAAAAAATTTCAATAAATAAAATCTTTCAGATTTTCTAAATTTAAAAATATAAAATTTTTAAACCAAAGAAAACCTTTGTTTTTCTAATTCAAAATTTATCATTCAAAATTTAAGAGTCTTTTCATAATGATCATTAATATAAATATATTTTAATTAATATAAAATAGATTAATATAGATATATTTTAATTAATATAAAATAGATTAATATAGATATATTTTAATTAATATAACTAATTTTAAAATAATATCTTTTAATAATATTTATTTTTAAAAAAATTATCTATTAAAAACTTTATCACAACCACTACAATAAAAATTTAATTTACAATTTAAAAATGATAACAGATCATATTCCATAGAATTATGAAAAATCCTCTTAGATTTGTTTATAAGTTAATTTAAAGATATATTAAAGATTTATAAGTTAATTTAAAGATATATTAAAGATTTATAAGTTAATTTAAAGATATATTAAAGATTTATAAGTTAATTTAAAGATATATTAAAGATATATTAAAAACGATTAAAATTAGTGAACTTTAGATAAATTCATCTGTAAAATGAGATATTATGATAATAATAGCTATTACTGGAGCAAGTGGAGTTTCTTATGGTGTTAGGCTATTAACAGTGCTTAAAGAAATGAATATTGAAACAGGACTTTTAATAAGTAAAACTGCGGAAACAATAATAAAATATGAATTAAATGAAAAATTAGAAGATATTAAGAAATTATCATGCAGATATTATGAATCAGATGATTTAACAAGTTCTATAAACAGTGGATCATTTAAATTTGACTCTTTAATCATTGTTCCTTGCTCTATGAAAACATTATCAGCCATTGCAAATGGTTATGGAAATAATGCAATTACAAGAGTTGCGGATGTTACATTGAAAGAAAAAAGAACATTAATCATTGTACCACGAGAAACTCCTCTTAGAACTGCACATATTAAGAATATGTTAAAAATTAGTGAAGAAGGTGGAATAATATTACCTGCAATGCCTGGTTTTTATAATAATCCTGAAGATATTAATGATATAATAGACTTTATTGTTGGTAAAATATTAAATATTTTAAAAATAAAAAATAAGCAATTAAAACCATGGAACATGAATAGAAAATAAGCAATTATAGTACTTCCCTTAACTTTTATAACATGTTACTTGTACTAAATAACATACATAAAACCTTTTAAATTTTCCCAAAATTGAAATTTAACTATTTAAGAATGGATTTAAATAATTTTATCCATGTTAAAAAAGTTTGATGAATTACTATATTATTAAAATATATTTATTTATAATTATTTATATTATTTAAAACAAGTTTATATTATTTAAAACAAGTTTATATTATTTAAAACAAGTTTATATTATTTAAAACAAGTTTATATTATTTAAAACAAGTTTATATTATTTAAAACAAGTTTATATTTATTTAAAACAAGTTTATATTATTTAAAACAAGTTTATATTATTTAAATTTTAAAATTATAGATTTTTATAAATTTATATTTAAAATTATAATAATTTAATAAATATTATTTCATGAAATTTCAAATCAAAATTTAATATGAAAAATTTAATTTCATAAAACCACTATAAAAAAAATCCTATTTCACCTAAATTTTTAAAAACACTTGAAACATTAAAATAACAATTAATATTACTTTAAATTAATACAATAACTAATTTTTAAATTATTTTTTTCTTTAAATAGTTATTTAATCCTAAAATAACTTATAGGGAGGGGAGGGGGTGGTAGATTTTTCAATGAAAATACCTTTAACCTCCATTATTTTAACTTATTCTTTTCAATTCTTATTTATTTAAATAAAGAATAATTAATTAGTTTTTAATTTGTGTTTTATAAGTTGTTAAACCGTTAACTTTATATATAACTAATTACAATAAATATAAATTAGAGAGATAAGTGTTTCACATCAAGATCTTTAATATGAACCCTTATACTCTGAAAATGTAATTGCATAGTTTTTAAATCATTTTTCTTATTTTATGATTTCAAATGATGCATACATTCCATAAAATAGCTAAATTAATTGGCTACAGTAAAATATATTGAATTAAATAATTTATAGGAGGAAATAAATTATGAATTATAAAATATTAAGTTTAACAATAATAGCTTTAATGGCTATTAGTTGTATTGGTTCTGTAAGTGCTTGGATAGGTTAGGTTCTGCTGGTTATAAGAAAGGAACTATTAGTTGTATTGGCACTGTAAGTGCTGGAAATTTATATACACATTATATGGATACCAGTTGAAGCAACATATCAATGTAAATCCTATGATGGAAAAGAAGGTAATGATATAACAATTTAATAATATTACCTTTTAAGGGGTGGGGAACAATGTTCTCCATCCTTATTTTTAATTTATTGCAATGATTTTCTTTTATTTTAACTATAACTTTATTAAAAACAGATTTTTATTTATTTAATTAGTTTTCATTTATTTATTATGCTTAATAATGATTTTAATTTTAACATGATTCATTTCAACTATTATTATATTCTTAAGATTTATAAGTATTTATGTTTGTTTGTTTTATATTAAATTTGATGAAGAGATTTTTTCTGGAGTGTAAAGTTTTAACCTTCTGTGATATCATAATGATTTTTTCTTCCGAAAACATTGGAAACATGTAAAAAAACAGATGAGAATATTATACATGAAAAAATCAGGATATATTAACAATTATTAAAATAATTTAAAAGTTTAACATCTCTAAATTAATCATTTAACCTTGATGTAATGTTAATGCGTTGATTCAAAATTCCTTTTTTAGTTTTAAATCTTTTTTTCCATTCCTTTTGTTGTGTAAGGGAAAAACATGATTCTGCTTGCTTACTTGTTTTTGGCATATTATGATCAATCATGAATACAGTTAGTTTATCCCACTGCAAAGGGTTTTATTATCTAAAAATTTTTTTAAAAATTCAGGCATTAATTCCAAATCCATACACAAATTATTCAAACGGTTTAAAGCAATATAAATCTTTTTTTGTTTTAAATATTATTCATTAGTTTCCATTTCCATTTTTTTAGTTGTTTTTCTTTTTTTCATCCTTACATTTTTTATGGTTCTTTGAATTTATCATGTATGATGTCATAATAGGTGTTTTATGCATTTTTAATGGTTTATGAATCCTAAGCTATTTATTACTTTATTATATTTTGTTGTATGGTCTGTTATTATATCTGAATCGTTTATTTTCTGGTATACTCTCTTCTAAGAAAGTTTGTATATTTTTTTTGATCTTTATTATCCTATATTTTAATTGCTAAAATCATGTTAAAAATAGAATCACCAATTAAACACTATTAACTTTCTTTTTATCATTTTTTTAGGTGTTGTTCGTCAAAAACATAATAATCCTGATGGTTCTTGTATATTCATTTTATGGTAATATCTATTTTTTATTGGTTGTATGATTTGATTTAGTGTTTGGTGTGAAATTTTAATTGAATCTTCTTTAAAATCTTTTAGACATTCTTCTTAAAGATTTTCTACAAGTACTAAACCTTTTTAAGAATACTTTCTTTCATCCGATCAGTTACTTTAGCATATGGTTCAATAATGCTTTTTAGATTTGTATTAAACCATTTTTTATAGAATAAACGACTTTTTAAAACTAATCTATATGGATGACTTGGGGGGCTGAATGGTATGTTTTAAATCTTTCTGTTAGTAAACTGTATATAATTTAAATTGTTAGTTTGATTATTCATGTATAGTACTTCACCAAACTTTTTTAACATATATAATATTATTTAAATCCATTCTTAAATAGTTAAATTTCAATTTTGGGAAAATCTAAAAGGTTTTATGCATGTTATTTAGTATGAGTAATGTATTACAAAAGCTGAGGGAAGTACTATAAAATCATGGAACATATAATAAATTACTTATATCTCAAATAAAGACTTATTATATATTAATAGAAAGCATGTTTTTATAAATTAATTATTTAATAAAATGAATGATGATGGTTTAATATGAAATTAAAAAGTTGGAAAATACAATTATCTATTATATTGATTATTATATCAGTTATATTTTATTCAATAGCTTTTACTCAATTTAATGACCCTGAACATGTTATATTTTACATGGTTATTGATTTAGCATTTATCCCTATTGATATTTTAATTGTTGTTTTAGTTATTGAAAGTGTTATTGATCGTAAAGAAAAGGAAGCTATAATAGATAAGCTTGAGATGTTAATGAATATATTCTTCTCAGAAATTGGAAATCATTTGCTTGCAAATTTTTCTGAGATTAATCAGGAACGAAATAAACTTCTTAAACTTGTTAATGATCTTGAGTATCTTGAAATGAAAGAACTTCATAAGTTTATGAAAAATCTTAAAAGGAGTGATTATTCTTTCAAGTTGAAGATTGCAGATGAAAAAAAATATATTTTCTTAATGGATTTGCGTGAGTTTTTAATTAGTAAGAGATCTTTTTTACTTCTTATGATTGAAAACCCTGTTTTATTAGAAAAGGAGAGTTTATCAGCTATACTTTTAGGTATTTTTCATCTTGATGAAGAATTAGAAAAAAGAGATATTTTTCTAATAAAACAGGGAGTTAATAAAAATATATCTGATGTTGATTTACAACACTTAATTGCTGATATAGATAGAGTTTACTTTAGTTTAATATATGAATGGTTAAATCATTTATATTATTTAAAAAATCATTTTCCATATATGTATTCTTTAGCTATTCGTACCAATCCATTTGATCCTAATACTAAAGTAGAAATACAGGAATAATTTGAAATAACCAATAACCAGATTTTTAACACTTTAAAAACTTTAGTTTTAACTTAAAAACTAAAAATCTTCGATATTTAAGTTATATTCGATAAAAAATCTTTTATTTTCTCTATTTTCAAAATTTTTTAACTTTACTAAAATATTTTAATTTTTAAAATTATTCTTTATATTTTCATTAAACTAAAAATTGTTTATTTTGGTGTGGGATGAAAACTTAAAATATCCTGAATTTGGATACAGATGTTTTAACTCTTTATGGTGTAATCTGATTCATCACTTAATTCTTCAATTTCAAATAAACAAATTTCATCTCCCATTGTATAACATTTAATTTCTATAATATTAATATTTTTATTTAAAAAGCTTGAAAATAAGGACTTTAAAATACCTAAATCTAATAAACATGATGGTTTACCTGTTTTTGGAAGGAACCCACATTCAAAACAATCACTAATGTTTATTTTTATATTACCATTTTCTTTATAAACTTCCATATTCCCTAATCCATTGTTTTTCCAAAAAACAATTAAATTAGAAATAAAAGTATCATAATCATCGCCTTTAATATTGTTATAAATTGATAAACCAATTCTAAGACCTGCTTCATATAACAATGGATTTATAGTGAATCCTTCTTGAATTAGGATGGATCTTAATGTATGAAACATCAACCTTGAAAACTTAAAATCATCTCCAGAATCAACTAAATTCTTTACTAAATAATCAATTTCCTGTTCTGGAAGTTTTACTTTTTTAGAAGGTTCTAATTCACCTAAAAATCGAGAGTTAATATAGAAAATTTTTTTTCTTTTATCACTGGGGTTTTGTTTATATGATATAACCCCGTCTTTTGTAAGATTTTTTAAATGAACAGATATTGTTGACTTTGATTTATTAAGAATTTTTACTATATCATCAAAATCCATTTCACTTTCATTAAGAAGTGAGAGAATCATTGATTTAACTGGACTTTTTACAACATTTAATTTTGTTTCTTCTTTTCCAGTGGAAAATATTTTAATTGGTTTTTTTTTAGTTGCCATTTTTTAACATTCAAATATTTGTTTTATAGTAATTTTTGTTTTATTATTATTATTAATGATTTACTATTATATTATATATATTATTTTATATATTACGAATTATTTCATTTCATACATTACGAAAAAAAAATTTCAAAGAAAAACATTTATATACTAAGATAATTAAAAAAAATATATGTTTTTATACATACGAACATTAATTTTATAATTAAATTTTTTATAATATATATTTAATTAAAAATGCATGGAATTGATTGAAAATGTATAAAATTTATTTGAATTAGATTTATTTGAATTAGATTTGTTTGAATTAGATTTGTTTGAATTAGATTTGTTTGAATTAGATTTGTTTGAATTAGATTTGTTTGAATTAGATTTGTTTGAATTAGATTTGTTTGAATTAG
>JAITPS010000027.1 GCA_031289325.1 Candidatus Methanovirga meridionalis | reverse complement strand
AGAATTAAAATTAAAGAATTAAAATTAAAGAATTAAAATTAAAGAATTAAAATTAAAGAATTAAAATTAAAGAATTAAAATTAAAGAATTAAAATTAAAGAATTAAAATTAAAGAATTTAATAATAGAATTTATTATTCAAAATTTAAGAACATTTCCATGATGTTCATAATATAAATTCAAATAAAAAATTGATATATGAGAGTTTCTAAAACCCCACTATTTTAAATTTTAAATTTTCTAATTTGAACTTTAAATTTAAAATAAATAACTTTTAATAAATATTGAATTTCATCAATATAAGCAAAAATAAGGTTAACAAAAACTCTCATAAGATAAAATTGTTGAATGTGATAAAATGTTAATAACTGATGAAAAAATATTTAAAATTGCGATATTTACTGCTCTTATTGGAATTGTTGGAATTATAATATTTGCAGATAGTGTTGAAACAAAAGAAGTGCAGATAAAAGAAATTTCTAAATCTATGGTTGGTGAAAAAATAGCTATTAATGGTGTTATAGATTCTATCAAACAAACATCTTCAGGAAAAAGTTACTTTTTATCTATTAATGATGGAACTGGAAAAATTAATGTGCTTGTTTTTGAATCTTTATTTTTAGAACTTCAAGATAAAGGTATTAATATTAACAACTATCTCAAAGAGAAAGTTAAGGTCATGGGTACTGTGAGTGAATATAACTCAATGATGGAACTAATTTTAGATGATTCAAATTCTATTGAAATAATAACATGAAGTACAAAATATGATTTCCAAAAACCTTTTTGGTACTGTAAAAAGAGTGGATTTTTACAATTGAAAAATGAAGAAAAACATCGTTTTTCTAATTGAAATAAAAAATTTCAATGAAGAAAATCAAAAATTTCCCAACTTTAAAAAATAGAAAATTTTTTAAAAATAAGAAAGTGGAGCAAAAATTCCACATGCATATCTAAATCTCTTCTATCTGAAAATCAGATCTCAGACTTTGAAAACCATGCTCTTTTTACCTGCCTCTTTTTACTTTATAAAATTTTCATGACTTGATATTCACAAATTTTTCCTTTACATTAAAGTATGAATTCGAAAATATTTTTACAGTTTTAAAGAGGCCCTAAATTAATTGATCTTGCACCTTCAAGGAAACTTATACCACCATCATATCCAACATAATTAGCTCCTAAAATCAATCTATTGTATGCTGGATATGTAATTGGATAATATAGTACCATTAAATCTTCAGCAACCTTAGACTCAATCGAACTTCCAAATAATGTTGCAAAAGATCTGCCTTCAAGATTTTTTTTAATTTTATATGAATCATTTTCAAAAATTACTTCTACTTTATAACCAACTTCATCACTTTGTAATGATTTAATAATATCTTCTCTATAATCTTCAGGCGGTTCATCAGTAATTATGATAATCTCAGGCAGATAAGAAAGTTCATCGGTTATAAATTTACTAATGCTAACAGCAGTATTTGAGTCTGCTATTAAAGCAAAATATGAAGCAGGATTATAAACAATAATATTATCTGCTGCAAATTCCATTAAACGATAAACTCTGCCTTCCTCCTCTTCAATGAACTTTTCAACCTTTTTTGATGGAATATTTAATTTTTCTGAAACTTCTCTTAAAAATTTACTTGTTTGTATTGATCCTACAGGTGGACCTTGAAAAGTTATAAATGGTGTATTAAATTTTTTTTCGAGTTTTTTAACAGTTTCACGACCAATCCAAGGTGAAAGAACAATATTATATGCTGCTTTTGGAATATTATTCAATGATTCAATAGGTTTATTTTGATTAAAAATTACATTAGCTTCAATACCAATATTTTTTAGTAATTTTTTAATACTATATAATTCTCCTTTCCAGAAAATGTGTTGAAATGGAGCAATACCAAAAATATTAACTAAATTTTTCTTTTTTTTCGCAGGCATAAGCAATTTATCAATAATTACATCAAAAAACAGTTCATAACTTTGAAAAGAGTTAGCAACAAACCCTGGTGCATTAACATGTATGATTGAAGCTTTATTTTTAAACTCTTCTACAACCGCATTTACATCATCTCCAATAAGTGCTGGTACACATCCAGATATTACAACAAACAATTCTGCATTAAACATTTGTAATGTTGTGTCAACTAAATCTCTAAGTTTTTGCTCTCCACCAAAAATTACATGATCCTCTACAAGAGATGAACATGGAGTATTTGTTGATCCATAATCACCTGTTGAATTAAATCCTGATGCAAGACCAGTTCCATGAACTTGAACCATTCCACAACCTGGACCAGAATGAAGTATAGGCACTGATTTATTTAACCCAATTGTTAATTGATAAACTCCTGCAAGAGCACATGAATACCTTGGAGCTTCAACCACATAATATTTTTCGTTTTGCGAACTATGTTTGCATTTTTCAACCATTCGTATTCCCCAATTAATATCTAATTTTTATTCTTGTATTAGTAATATCTAATTTTTATTCTTGTATTAGCAATAAGTTCTTAAATTTTAAATGATAAATTTTCTTATTAAATTATTTAATTTTAAATATCATCTTATAAAAATCTGTAATTTTAAATTTTGAACGATGAATTTTTTTATTAAATTATTTAATTTTAAATATTATTCTATAAAAATCTATAATTTTAAATTTTAAACAATATAAATATATTTTAATTAATATAGATAATTTTAAATAAAATATAAATAATTTTAAATAAAATATAAATAATTTTAAATAAAATATAAATAATTTTAATTAATATAAATGAATTTTAAATAAAATAAATAAATTCTAATTAATATAAATGAATTTTAAATAAAATAAATAAATTCTAATTAATATAAAACAATTTTAAATAAAAATAAACAATTTTAAATTAACATGAATAATTTTAAATAAATATTCTTTAATAATACTCAATTTTAAAAAAAATTATTTATTAAGAACTTTGTTAAAACCATTACCATATTTTTTAATAATGTTTATTTTTAAAAAAATTATTTATTGAGAACTTTATCGAATCCGCTTAATTGTTCTCTCCAATAAAATATAAAAGCTTATTTAGAAAAATACAGTGGTTTCACTTAATGTATCTTCAATAAGTCTTATTGAACCATTATATCCAGCATAAGACTTTTCAATAATAACTTTACTGGTAATAGGGAAAGATACAGTTAATATTGGAATATTTCTTTTGTTAGCGAAATCTTTATCTAAAGAACTTCCGAAAATGAACTCTGGTGGATTTTTTTCAATTGTTTCCCATATTTCATAAGAATCAGATTCAAAAACTACCTCAGGTGATGGAAGATCCTTAAAATTAAGCTCATTTTTGATGAAATCTTTACGATCTTCTGGAACATCATCAATTATTAATACGGTTGATGGAATCCATCCTAATTCTTTTACTAAAAATTTATTAATAGCTATTGCATAATTAGAATCAGTTATTGTAGCAAACTTTGGTTGAACATCCATATCCACAATAAAATCTGCAACACTTTCAATAGACTTATAAGTTTTTACCTCTTTTTTTGCAATATACTCATTTACATCAATTTTAAAGAATTCACCTATTCTTTTAATAAATTCATTACTTTGTTGAGTCCCTATTGGAAGTGGATTAACAATGTATGGTATATCATATTTATCTTCTAATTTTTTCGCTGCTTCGATTCCAAGCCATGGTGAGAGAACAATATTCAATGAAGCACTGGATAAATCTTCTAAATTTTTCCCATTTACTAAAGTATTAACTTCTAAACCAATATCATTCAATATTTTTTCAATTTCATCAAGGTTTCCCTTCCAAAAAACATCTTGTGACGGGATAATACCTATTAAATTTACTAATTTTGGATTTTTTTCTTTTACCTCAAGAACTTGTTCGATGATGGCATCCAATAAAATCTCATAACCTTTATAACTTGAACCTTTAAAACCTGCAGTTTCAGCATAAATAATCGAATTTTTATTATTTTGCTGAACTTCTCTTAAAACACCTTTAATATCATCTCCAATAAGTTCAGATGTGCATGCAGTAATTACAATGTATCTATCACCATCAATAATTTCGAAAGTTTTTTCAATTTGCTCTTTTAACCTACTTTCCCCACCAAAAACTATTTCTTCCTCATAAGTGTTGGAACTTGGAACAGCCACCCCACCAATCCATCCAGATCCTCTAAATCCACTTGTAAAGTTTTGTCCATAGAAAACTTGAACACCACAACCAGGTCCTCCATGAATTATTGGGACAAATCCATCAATAGCTGTAATTGTATTTAATGCTCCACCTAATGCACATGAAAATCGTGGATTTTCAATTATATGACTCATATTTTCTCACCTTCTTTATGGTATTTAAATGGATTTTCATCAAACCATTTTTTTGAATATGGAGATTTTGAATGTTTTGAAAGTGTTTTACTAAATGATGGGTTATTAATTAAATTAAGAATTCTATTTCCAAAAGCTACAGCACCATTGTATCCAACAATTGAATTAATTAGACTGAAAACCATCGCTGCAGGAAATCCTTCTTTAACAGCCCAAACAGATTCACCCATATGCCCAAAATAAAAATCAGGTTTTTCTTTTTCAAGTATGTTTGCTTGTTCATAAGGTTGAACATTAGCAATGTTTATACAGAAATTACCGCATTTTTTTTCTAATTCTTTAAATCCCTCAAATACAACCTCATCATAATGATATGCAGTTACTCCAAGAATTTTCATTCCAAAATCCGCTAATAGACTTGGTACTCCTATAGCTCTGGATTGCCCTGCACTAATAAATGCAGTTTTTCCTTCTAATTTCTCTTTAATTATATTAATTTGTGGCTGAATTTTATCTCTTTCAGATTTGATAAGCTCCTCAGCCTCTTTTTCTTTTCCCAAATAACTTGCAATTTCTCTAACCCATGCATCAGTGTTATCAAGACCAACAGGCATTACCCTTTCTGTGTATGGAATCCCATAATTTTCATCCAATCTTTTTGCAAAGTACTCACTAAATGTTGTACATATACTTGAGGTTAAAGCTGCTTCTGATGCTTTTGCTATATCCTCAATTTTAGCAAAATTTGGTATGAAGTTTGCTTCAAGAGATAAATTACTTAATATTCTCCTTAATTCCACCTCATCAGCACTTGAAAAGGAAATAGGATTAATTACATTAACCAAATTATCCTGTTTTTCCTTAGGTTCTTCTATCAAATGATTTAAAACCCCATGAAATGCTCCATCATAACCTGATGCCCATATTTTTGATTTAAATCCTTCACAATAAACTGGTAATACTTTAGCTGAAACTTTATCTTGAACCTCATTAATCACTCCTTCAATATCTTCTCCAACAATTCCTGAAACACATGAAGTATATACAAATATTGCTTTAGGACTATGTCTTTTCTCTGCTTTGAATATAGCATCTTTAAGCTTTGAAGATCCACCATGAATTACTTCCTCACCACTAAGATTTGTAGAAATCCATGTTCCTGTAGACGGTTGTATCCCTCTATTAATTTGACCATATCTACGAAATATTGTTATACAAGACAATGATCCAGCACATCCAACAGGTGCATGAGAAATTATCACTGTATCTTCTATTGATGAAAGAGTTAACAATGCCAACCACTCCTGGCAAAAAGTTGTTTGTGTAAAAGATCTACTATTATCCTTTAAACACTTTTTACTTGTTAAATCCACAAGTTCACTTGCATTTCCCCCAAAAGTAATAATCGTATTCAAACGAGTATCTCTAATTGGCGAAACATTAATTGATTTTTTTAATGACATAACAATAACCTTTTTTCTTAATTTATTCCATTAATATTATTAATTTATTCCATTAGTATTAATTATATTATATTTTAAAAATTTAAACAATCTTATCAAAAATTTAATTAAATAAATTTCATTAAGTTATTCTAAATCACATTATACCATCTTTCATAATACTATATCTCCATACAGACTTTTTAATCATTTATGCATTGATTACTCCAAAATAATTATTCCTATTTTTTATAATTATGGTTATATAACTATTGTTATAATAATAATGTTATATAACTATTGTTATATTTATCATATATAAAGGTTACTATTATGGTGGTTTTGATAAAGTTCTTAATAAATAATTTTCTTAAAAATAAATATTATTAAAATATATTTATTTAAAATCAATTATAGTAATTAAAATAAGTTTATATTAATTTAAATTTAAAATTATAAGTTTTTATAAAATAATATTTAAAATTAAATAATTTAATAAAAAAATATCATCCAAAATTTAAGAATTTTTCCAAAATGACTATAATGAAAGTTATTATTACAGGTCATCGAATTTTTCCATTTTCTTATAATGGTTTTGATAAAATTTTTAATATAGTGTATGAAATAATGTTTTTAAGTACAGAAAAACTTCGTTTTTCTAATTGAAATAAAAAATTTCAATACATAAAATCAAAGATTTGTTATCGAAGATAACTTAGGAAAATCTAATATTTCCCGTCTAATTGAACAAGTTCAATAATGAAGTTTTTAAAAATGAAATATAATTATTAAATTTTTAATTAAAAAAACTATATTTATTATTTTTAAAAATAAATAAGTAAAAATTATTATTTAAAAAATTAATTTAATATTTATTTGAAGTTTTTAAAAACGGAGAATGCATTCTCCTAAGTTGAAAATAAATTTTCAACAATAAGATATTTAAAAATAATGATTAATTATAAACATTTTTTACATCACTATAAATAATTTTTTTAAAAATAAATATTATTAAAAAATATTAATTAAAATTTATTTATATTAATTAAAATCTATTTATATTAATTAATATTTAAAATTATAGATTTTTATGAAATAATATTTAAAATTAAACAATTTAATAAAAAATTTATCATTCAAAATTTAAGAATTTTTCCATAGTAACTATAATTTTAAAAAATTTTCTATTTTTTAAAAGTTAGAAACGGAAAATCTTCAATTTTCTTAATTTCAAAAAATTTTCTATTTTTAAGAGTTAGAAACTGAAAATCTTTGATTTTCCTAACAAATCTTCTATTTTCTTAATTTTAATTGTAAAAATCCATCCTCTTTTTAAGCACCACAGTTGAATTTTTTACAAGATCAATTTATTCATGCATCAACAATATCTTTCTCATTATTATTCTTTTTGTCCATATATAATATTAATAAACCAATGAACATTAAACCCCCACATAATATTTGAATTAAATTTAAAGACTCGTTTAAAGCAATAATTGCAACTAAAACTCCTAATAATGGACTAGTAGAAAGAATAGCTCCCATTTTCGTAGCTCCAATTTCTCGTATCCCAATATAGATAAAAATAATAGAAATCATCATTAATACTCTGATAAAAAATAATGGTGGAATACTATTCAATGATAAATTAAAATTCAATCCCAAATTGAAACAAATTATTATTAATATCACACCACCAATAGCACATCTCAAACCAGAGATTAAAAATATATTTTTTTTATTGCTCAAAAACTTGGCTAAAATAACATCTAAACTCCAAAAAAAGTAAGATCCAAAAACTATAATGTTTCCAATTAAATATTGATTAAAATTTATATCATTAGAATTACCAACACTTAAAAATAATGCTCCAAGAAGTAAACAAATAAAACCTACAACATCTTTCAACTTAATAATCTCTTTTAATAAAAATACACCCATTAAAATAATAAATAAATCTTCAGTATTACTTAAAAAAGCCGCATTAACAGCAGTAGTCAAATTTAACCCATTTAGATATAAGATAGGTGCGATAATAGAAGCAAAAATTGATGATAGAAATATTGTAAGATAGTTTCTCCAAGTCATATCTTCATCCACTTTCCTCCCCTTATGTAAAAAACTTAAAATATGGTTATTTAAAGGAGATGAATGAATAAATAAGAAAATTATACCAGCTGAAGTATAAACCATTGCACTCAAAACCAATGGATTAATAGAAACTAATAAAAATTTATCAACAGTTGGAACAGAACCATAACATAATGCAACAATCATTGCACATAAATAAGCTAAAAAATGTTTCATTATATAAAACCTCTTAGAATAATCAGTAGTTCGTAAAGTAATAATAATGTTATATAACTATTGTTATATTTATCATATATAAAAGTTGTGCGACAGCAATGCTGTCAAGTTAAGGATTTTTCTTTTTATTTTTTCTTTATTTTTTTCCATTAAACTTAATTTCGCATTATTTATTAATTAATCAATTAATAATGGTAATGTTCAAATTTTCACTGATAAATTTTATTAATACTAATTTTAGATAGATATTAAGAATTTATTTGAAATCAAATTTTTATTTTAAAAATAGCTTTAAAATTTCAAAAATGCTTAAAATAATTACACAAAACTCTTAAAAATATTAAAATCTCAAGTAAATATAATACTAAGTCATTCCAGTTAAGTTTTTGATAGACCAAATATGGGAAATTATAAAAATTACTTTTCTCAAGAATATTTCATCAGTAAAGACTTGGACAGTATCCTATAAGTATAGTTTAATACACAAAATATGGCAGTGTAAATTTAGCATGGATTTTTGCAATTAAAAAATTAAAAAATATGCTAAAAATTTGATGATATGTATATAGTCTAAACATTTCTTGCCTAAAAACCAGATTTCAGATTTTAAATTTCCATCCTCTTTTTACATTGCCCAAAATATAAAAGCAATAAAATACAATTATAACTTATGACAAATAAAATTCAAAAAAGAGTTAAAAGGCATGTTAAAAAGTTAAAAATAACTAAATGGATTAACAGCTGTGATACGAATCCAAGTGTGGTTAAAAAACTATTATTCATCAGACATTTGTACAATGATAAGACTGTTGAGGAAGCAAATGAACTCATGGAAATCAGTTTATCTACTGGTCATCGATGGTTAGATGAATGAAATGATGGTGGATACGAATGATTGCACCCAAAATATAAAAATAGTGGTAGAAAAGCCAAATTAACCGATGATCAATTTAATGAGCTGGATGAATGGATGAGTCATAATCATTATTTGAGTACAAGGAAGGTGCATGCTTTCATTAAAGAGAATTTCAAGGTTGATTATTCTCTAAAGCAAGTCACCTTAATTGTTCATAAATTAGGATACTCATACAAGAAAGCATATGTTGAACCTTCTAAAATGCCGAAGAATGCTCAAAGAACATTAAAAAAAAACTATAAAAATATAACTTACATGAGTATTTAATTTTTTTAATGGACGAAGTAGCGACTCAAAATATATCTAATTCACCAACAACTATTTGTAAAAAGTCAAAAAATATTTGTAAAAAGTCAAAAAAGAATATCATGGTTCAAAATCCAGACAAATTCTCAAGAACGGGTGTAGGATTACAAGCAATCAATGGAAAATCTCTCATCAGATTCCCACCAAATTCAAGAACAAAAGAGATAATGAAATTTTTCATTGAATCCCGTCTCTTAAATTCCCAATATGAACAAAATATAAGTAAACTTTCAGATATATTAAAATTAGAATCATGGACTATTAAAAAATTCATCTTCTCCTAAAAAATGAATCACCAGAGCATGAAAAAGTACTAAAAATCATTTATAATGAATTATACCCTAAAAAAACTAAAAAAGAGATTATAAAAGATTTGAAAAACTATGTTGAAAAAGTAAAAATGAGTAAAAAGAAAATAGAAATGAATACT
>JAITPS010000212.1 GCA_031289325.1 Candidatus Methanovirga meridionalis | reverse complement strand
TTTAAAAATTTTAAATTAATATTAAATTAATTTTTTAAATAACAATTTTTATCTTTTTATTTTTAAAAATAATAATTATAATTTTTTTAATTAAAAATTTAATAATTATGTTTTATTTTTAAAAACTTCATTACTTAAAAACATTATTTCATACACTATATATTATATAAATACCAATCAATTTAAGAAAATTATTTTTTTAAACTTGGATTGAAATTAAAAACTGAACTTTTATAAACCAAGATTTTAGTAGAAATTTTAATCAAAAATTCTTAAGTTAGCACCCAATATATAATGCTTAAGAGTATATATAGTTTAATAGTATATATATTTTAATACACAAAATATAAAAACAATAAAATACAATTATAAACTATGGTAAATAAATTCAGAAAAGAGTTAAAAGGTATGTTAAAAAGTTAAATTAACTAATGGATTAACAACAATAAAACAAATCCGAGTGTTGTTAAAAAACTATTATTCCTCAGACATTTGTACAATGATAAGACTGTTGAGGAAACAAATGAACTCATGGAAATCAGTTTATCTACTGGTCATAGATGGTTTAGATGAATGGAATGATGGTGGATACGAAAGATTACAACTAAAATATAAAAATAGTGGTAGAAAAGGCAAATTAACCGATGAACAGTTTAATGAACTGGATGAATGGATGAGTCATAAATCATTATTTAAGTATAAGAAAAGTCCATGCTTTCATTAAAGAGAATTTCAAGGTTGATTATTCTTTAAAGCAAGTCTACCCTAATTGTTCATAAAATTAGAATACTCATACAAGAAAACATATCTTAAACCTTCTAAAAATGCCAAAGAATGCTCATAAGAATATTTAAAAAAAACTAAAAAAATATAACTTGCATGAATATTTAATTTTTTTAATGGACGAAGTAGCGACTCAAATATATATCTAATTCACCAACAACTATTTGTAAGAAATCAAAAAAGAATATCATGGTTCAAAATCCAGACAAATTCTCAAGAACGGGTGTAGGATTATCAATCCAGCAATGGAAAATTTTTCACCAGATTCCCACCAAATTCAAGAACAAAAGAAATAATGAAATTTTTCATAGATTCCAGTCTCTTAAATTCCTAAGTATGAACAAAATATAAGTAAACTTATCAGACATATTAAAATTAGAATCATGGACTATTAAAAAATTCATCTTCTCCTAAAAGAGAATCACCAGAGCATGAAAAAGTACTAAAAATCATTTATAATGAATTATACCCTAAAAAAACTAAAAAAGAGGATTATAAAAGATTTGAAAAACTATGTTGAAAAAGTAAAAATGAGTAAAAAGAAAATAGAAATGAATGCTAAGAAACTTGAAGAGATGAAAAAGATCATCTGCACAAACTTCTTAAAATCAGTTGAATCGTTTTTAAAGAATGAAAAACAAATTATTATTGTATTAGATAATTATAAAACTCATCATGTACTATTAATCGAAGAAAAATGTGAATATCTTAATATAAAATTAATTTATCCATCCTTTATTCACCTAAGCTCAACTCAATTGAACAATTGTGGAGAACGGTTAAAAAAGAATTATCCACAGAATTCATTGAGAGTGAGGAGTTTTTAGTTGATAGCTTTGAAAAAATATATTATAAAAATGTGGATAAACATTCATTCACTAAAAATTGGATTAAAAAATTTATAATTGGTATGAATAGTGATTTGATCATTGAAAATATATGTTTAGATGCTGTCATATGTGTATAAAATTATTTAATGAATGATAAATCATTAGTTTTGAATTTTCAGTATTAAATTATAAGTTCCAATTTTTTTTAGTTTGATTAATTATTTATCTCGAATTTATATAAAATTCATCTGTTATATATTAATTATAATATATATTATATAAATAAAACCGTCATGTACTAAAGACGGGCAACAATTTTAAAATCAATGAAAAAACCATCATTTTCCATGCTTATGCATTTCTGCATATACATGTTGGATAATTTTTATAGTCCTTTTAAAGATAGAAAAAATAATTGTTGCCCAATTTATATAATACCCATTTTCAGGTTTAATAATGCAATTGACAAGGAAGTTTTCAGATATTTTTTTTGAAATATTTAGAAAAATAGGTAGAGAAGAATCTTACATAAACTTTATAAAAACTCTTAACGACAACAGCAATTATAAAAAAAATTTTGAAGATGTGAAATCCTTTTTAAAAGAAAAAAACACTCCTCTTTTTAAAACAGTTGAAATTGAAACTATTAATCGGTGCAATGGTAGATGTTCTTTCTGTCCAGTCAATAAATTTGAAGATACTCGCAAACTTAAAATAATGGATGAGGAGATGTTTAACAATATAATTTCTCAACTTAAAGAAATTGACTACAATGGTCATATAGTTTTATATTCTAATAATGAGCCTTTCTTAGATAAAAGACTAATTAAATTTATAAAAATAGTTAAACAGTCTTTACCTGATGCATACCATTCTACTGCAACAAATGGAACTCTTTTAACCATTGATAAATTCAAAAAAATTATTGATAGCTTAGATTTATTAGCTATTGACAATTATAATGATGATTTAAAGCTTATAAAACCTGTTGAGAAGATTTATAATTACTGCCTTAAAAATCCAGAATATCAAAAAAAAGTTCATATTTATCGAAGATTGGAAAATCAAATTATGGATACAAGAGGAGGTTATGCCAACAATAGAAAAAGTATTAAAACAATGAAATCCACTTGTTTTAGACCATTTAGTCAATTTATAATTAGACCTACTGGTGAAATATCTTTATGTACAAACGATCCTTTAGGAAAGGTAACAATGGGTTCATTGAAAGAAAACACCATGTTAGAAATATGGAACAACAAAAAATATCAAGATATTAGGCAAAAACTATCTCAAGAAAAGTATGGTAGAAGAAACATAGAAATTTGCAGTAAATGCGATGCACCAGGTTACTTGTTGATGTTTAAAGAAACAGAAGCAGAAATTTTAAATAGCTGGAAGAAGAGCATTCAAAAAGAAATCAGTGGAAAAAATATCATAAAACCAAAGTAGTTTATTATATTCATCAAAGATTATTATATTCATCAAAATTAAAAATTTCTAACTTGTCAAAATGAATAATAGATTCAATTCAACAATGTTTAATCAGTAAAAATTTCGATGCTTTCAATTATTGACAATATCCAGATTTTTACTGATGAGATTTTTGAATTTTATATTTGTTAAATTTTTAATTAAAAAAATTATAATTATTATTTTTAAAAATAAAAAGATAAAAATTATTATTTAAAAAATTAGAGTAATATTAATTCAAAGTTCTTAAAAATTATTATTTAAAAAATTAGAGTAATATTAATTCAAAATTCTTAAAAATATGATATTTAAAAATAATGGTGCGACAGGATAGGGTCTCTATTCTTCATTAATTAAATCAGTGAAATATTGTTAAATATTTTAATCCCAGTTGTGTGGGATTTTCTCCCCAGAAACTCTTA
>JAITPS010000208.1 GCA_031289325.1 Candidatus Methanovirga meridionalis | reverse complement strand
TTAATTTCAAATAAATATATATTAATAATATTAATTTATAAAAATCTATAATTTCAAATTTCAAATAATATAAACTTATTTTAATTAATATAATTAATTTCAAATAAATATATTTTAATAATATTAATTTATAAAAATCTATAATTTCAAATTTCAAATAATATAAACTTATTTTAATTAATATAATTAATTTTAAATTAATATTTTTTTAAATATTTATTTTTAAAAAAATTATTTATTAAGAATTTTATCAAAGTTACTATAGTTCATTTTATTTCATTTTATTTCATTTTATTTCATTTTATTTCATTTTATTTCATTTTATTTCATTTTATTTCATTTTATTTCATTTTATTTCATTTTATTTCATTTATTTTTATATATTAATTTTACAAAATTCAATTAAATAGTTTCAATCAAAAATGATTTTCATTTCTTTAAATTAAATTTAAAATACAAATATTAATATTTAAAAAAAATAAGTTTTAAAATTTTTTGATAATAAAATGAATTAATTATGTAGAACAATATAATTATAATTCCTTTAAATATATATGATTTATATATAAATATTTTAATTTATAAACATATTTTAATTTATAAACATATTTTAATTTATAAACAATTTTAAAATGCTAAAATGCTAAAATAATGATAAAATGAATTATATTAATAAAATAAAAAATAATGAAGTTTTAGATGTGGTAACTAAAGCTAATAAGATTACTAAAAAAAATCATTCTAATACCGTAACATTAGAAAGAGCTATATTAATCTCTTGGTGGTGTGAAAAAGGAGATTGTAGTTTTTGTTATATGGCTACTGAGAAAAAAAGAATCAACGATCCTAAAAAAGCAAAACGAAAAGTATATGGGATATTAGCAGAAGTAGAGCTGTGTACTCGTTTAGGATGGAATATAGAATTTTTATCCGCTGGATACAATAGTTTTTCAACCGAAGAAATTAAAAATATATCTAAAAAAATATATGAAATAACTAAAAAAGGCACTTGGTTAAATGTTGGTATAAGCAATGAACTAAAAGAATATGGTGAGGAGATTATAGGAATTACTGGTTCAGTTGAAGTTGCAAATCTTGAGCTTCATACGAGTATATGTCCAAGTAAACCTTTAGAAGATATTAGCAATATGTTAAATGTCGCTAAAGATTTAGGATTTAAAAAAGCTATTACAATAATTTTAGGTTTAGGAGAAAGTTTAGAGGATATAAATTATCTTATTAAATATATAAAAGAACACGATATAGATAGAATTATTTTTTATTCTTTAAATCCTCATAAAGGAACAAAATTTGGAGAATCTTCTCCACCATCATCTTTATACTACAGTTGGGTTGTTTCAACTATAAGGATAAATTTTCCTAAAATTGAGATAATTTGCGGTACATGGATAGATAATTTAGCTAATATTGGAATTCTAATTTTAAGTGGAGCAAATGGAATAACTAAATTTCCATTATTTAAAATGTTTGGAACAAAATATGGTAAAAGAACTGAAGAAGAAATTAAATGGACTGGAAAAGAATTACAAGGTACATTTACAGATAAAAGTAAATTAGGTAAAGAAAAAAGCGAGTATGATCCTAATTACGATAAATACATTAAAAGATATATTAAAGAATCTTTAAATGATAAATATTGAAAGAACAATTTTTAAACATATTGGTTTTGTTGAAACTTAATTTTTTTGTTAACTATTTTTATTGGTTTTGTTGAAACTTAATTTTTTTGTTAACTATTTTTATTGGTTTTGTTGAAACTTAATTTTTTTGTTAACTATTTTTTTTGTTAACTTATTTAATTTTAAATATCAATTTATAAAAATTTATAATCTTAAATTTTAAATAATATAAATATATTTTAATTAATATAACTAATTTTAAATCAATATCTTTTAATAATTTTTATTTTTAAAATAATTTTTATTTTTAAAAAAATTATTTATTAAGAACTTTATAGAATCCACTATAAATTATATAAATAAAAAACAAATAATTTTACAAACAAATAATTTTAAAAAACAAATAATTTTAAAAAACAAAGTAACTAAAAAACACAGTAAATATAAAAAACACAGTAAATAAGTTTTTATATTATTTCAAACCTTAATCTTTAAAATAATAGATAGTTGATTTAATGAAGAAAAAAGAAGAAATTTACATTAATTATGGAAAAGATATTGAACAGATGACAATTGATTTAATGAAAAAGGCCGAGATTTCACAAGATTTAAAATCGGATATGAGTGTTGTAATCAAACCAAATCTTGTACTCTCATCACATCCAAAAAATGGAGCTACCACACATGTTGAAATTGTTGAGGGGATAATAAAATATCTACAATCACATAATATTGTAGATATTTCAATAGCTGAAGGAGCATGGATTGGTGAGAAAAATACATTGAATGCATTTAAAGTTTGTGGTTACACTGAACTTTTAAAAAAATATGATCTTGAATTGATAGATACTAAAAAAGAAGATACAATGGATTATGAAATTAAAAATATTAAATTTAGAGTATCTAAAATATTTCAAGAAACAGATTATTTAATTAATGTTCCAGTGCTAAAGGGTCATTGCCAAACAAAATTAACTTGTTGCTTAAAAAATCTTAAAGGATGTATCCCTGACAAAGATAAGAGATATTATCATTCTTTAGGATTAAATGAACCAATAGCATTATTAAACACTATTTTAAAGCCAAATTTACATATTATTGATAGTGTATGTGGAGATTTAACCTTTGAAGAAGGTGGAAATCCTATTGAATCTAATCGTATATTGCTTGGATATGATGGATTACTTTTAGATAGCTATTGTTGCAGATTAATAGCTTACAATCCAGAAGACATTGATTATATTAATTATGGTGTGAAGTATGGTGTAGGAAAATTGTTTAATGAAAATACAAGGATAATTGAATTAAATAAGGATAATAAACCAAATAAAGACTTTTTAAGAAGTGATTTAGCAAAAGAATTAGAAAAATATATTGATGAAGATTCTGCATGTTCTCCATGTTATGCTGGATTAATATTTGCTTTAAGTAAAGTAAATAATAGTCATGAAATCAGTTTAAATAATAGAAAAATTAAAATTGGTCAAAGTTTTAGAGGAAAAATTAGTAATAAAGATCTTGGTGTTGGGGATTGTTGTAAAAATTTCTCTAATCATGTTAAAGGATGCCCTCCAAATGGATTAGATATTTTAAATTATTTGAAATCTTTAAATTAAAAAATTTATTTTTAAGAACTTCATACTGAATAATTAACTATAAATACATCAATGAAAATTGACATAAATAGAAAACAAATAATTTTGCAAAACAATATATTAAATGCTTGGTGATTAAAAATGGATGATAATGAAATAGAAATTTGTAGAGAAATTTCATATAAAATGATAGAACAAGTAGAAATAACTATTAACAAACATCAAAATGAAAATGAAGCTGGAAAATTCATAAAAATTGGTGCGGATGGAACGGATACTAAAAAAATCGATGAATATGCTGAAAAAGAAGTTATAAGTATTCTTAAGTCTAATAATTTCTTAAGCTATTTAATTAGTGAAGAAATTGGGGAGATGAAGTTAGGTAAAAATAGTTCAAAGTCAGTTAATATAATTGAAGACTTGAAAAATTGTGATGATTCTAATAAAGCAGAATTTATATTTGTTATAGATCCATTGGATGGGACTTCAAATGCTCTTAAAAAAATTCCAGCATATGGGATATCCATTGCTATAGCTAAAGTTAAGGATGAAAAATTACCCAGATTAGAAGATATTCAAATGGGATTTATTAAAGATTTTTATTCAGGAGATCTTTACGAAGCAGTTAAAAATAAAGGAACTAAGGTTAATGGTGAAAAACCTAATCATCAAGAGATAACAACACTTGAAAAAGCAACACTTGGAGGATATCTAAACTTAGAAAAAGATGTGTTTAATCTCCTTAAAAAAATTCGTAGGATAAGACTTATTGGTTCAGTTGCAATTGAGTTTTCTTATCTTTCACAAGGAAAATATGATATTTTCGTTGATCTTAGAGGAAGTAGAATTTTAGATATTTCAGCAGCAAAACTCATTGTTGAGGAATCTGGAGCTATAATTACAGATAAAGAAGGAAGAGGTTTAAGAAATGATTTAAATATTTATGAAAAAGTTGCTATTGTAGGTTCTACTAATAAAAGTTTACATAGAAAGATTATTAAAGAATTAAACATATCAAATAAGAATTTTAATAGCTTACATTGTCAAGATATTAGTATAGGTATAGTTTGCAGATTAAATACTCTTGAACCAATATTATTCAGTGGAAAAATCATTAATGATCTTATTAAGGCAGGTATTGAGATTAAAATTGAAGAAAAATTATCCAATGCATTAAATAATCTTAATAAAAACATTATTGGTGATATGATTGAAGATATTCATAGTAGAAATGAAATATTATACAATCAATTAAAAGGATTAGAGCTTAAAGATGACTATTTACAATATTCAACAGAACTTTCTGAATTTGATACAGATATTATATTCACTTTAGGTGGAGATGGAACAATATTAAATACAATAAAAGAATTAAGTTCAGCAATTCCGATATTCGCCATAAATATGGGAACAGTAGGATTTTTAACCGAGGTAGAAGTAGAAGATTACAATGAAAATTTAGAAAAGTTATTAAAAGGTGAGTACTATAGAGAAAAAAGAAGTCAGGTTAAAGTTTCTCATGAGAGAAAGCTATTCTCTGCTTTAAATGAAATAGTGATAATGACTGAAAAACCAGCTAAAATGTTGGAATTTGAAGTAAAAGTAGATGGGGATATTATAGAACGATTTAGAGCTGATGGACTAATTTTAGCGACACCAAGTGGTTCAACAGCATATTCCATGTCAGCGGGAGGTCCAATTGTAGACCCTAAAGTCGCTGCATTTTTAATAATTCCGATATGTCCGTATAAGTTAGGTATGCGTCCATTCGTAGTCTCTGATAAAAGTGATATAAGAATTAAATTACTAAAAAAAGGCAAAAAAGCAATTTTAGTTATTGATGGTCAAACCAATCTTGAAATTAATGATTTTGATGAAATTCATTTTACTAAATCAGAAAGGGATGTTTACTTTATTAGAACAGATAGAAAAGAATTTTATCAAAAAATTAAAGATAAATTAACTGAAATGAAGTAAATATATATCTCAACAAAATAAATTTGTAGCTGGAGGATTATAATCTAATAGAATAGTAAGAATACATTAAAATAGATGCAATACCAATACAATTAATGTTAAATAATATATTAATGTTAAACTTTGATTAAAATAATTGTGTATAGGTCTTTTTATATCAAATTATTGTTAAATATATATTAATGTTAAACTATAATTATATTTATTTAATATAATAAAATATATATATTAAATAATTTAATGTATAATATTGTTATCTCGGAGGATAAAAAAATGTCAGATGATTTAAAAGAAAAAGTTAAAAATGCTGTTTCAAAGGTTAATGATCCACACATGGGTGTTAGTATTGTAGAGATGGGTATAGTTCAAAATATCGATGTCGACGATGAAAATAATGTGAAAATTGGTTTAAAACCTACTAATCCTGCTTGTATGAGTGTTGCTCGCATGGCTGCTGATGCTAAAGCTTTAACTTCAGAAGTTGAAGGTGTAAACAAAGTTGAAATTTTTGTTGAGGGTCATTCAATGGCAGAATCAATTAATGAAATGATTAATAAAAATTAAATTTTAATAAACATTTTAATCTTTTTTCTATAGTGGTTTTGATAAAGTCCTTAATAAATAACTTTTTTAAATCCTTATTAAATAATTTTTTTAAATCTTTAATAAATAATTTTTTTAAATCTTTAATAAATAATTTTTTTAAATAATAATTATTATTAAAAAAGTTAAATAACTTTAAATTATTTATATTAATTAAAATTCATTTATATTAATTAAAATTCATTTATATTAAATAAAATTCATTTATATTAATTAAAATTCATTTATATTAATTAAAATTCATTTATATTAATTAAAATTCATTTATATTAATTAAAATTTAA
>JAITPS010000158.1 GCA_031289325.1 Candidatus Methanovirga meridionalis | reverse complement strand
GTGGTCTTTGGGCATTTGGTTATGGTTTAATCACCGATGTTTCAATGATATTTTTCTATCATTCTACTTTAGGAGTTTTCATAAGAAGTTTAACTATTTATGATTGGCCAAGAGCAATAATCAACATATTATTATTAGCATTTGCTTATGTTCCAATTAAAAATATATTTTTAAGAGCCAAAAGAAAATATATTGATTCTGTAGAAGAAACATCTATGACTTCTGTAGAATAAGTATCAGAACAGTAATTCACAACATACTCTCTTATTTTTTTTCAAGTTAGAAAATCTGAAAGATTTTTAAATTAACTCCATCGACTTAAAAAATATAATGTCTGCAAGGTCTCCTTTTTTTATTCCTTCATTATTTTCATCAATAATTAAATAGCTATTTCCAGCCACCATTGAATGAATAATGCCAGAACCTTTATTTAAAGAATAATTAACATGTTCATCATCACTACTTACTTTAATGTAATCAGTTCTACCTAAATTAGATGGAATTTTCAGTTTTGATATTCGTTTAAGAATCGATGGATTATATTTTAAACCTTGAATTTCAAAAATATATTTTCTAATGAAAATATCAAATTGAGTCATTGCTGCAGATGGATTTCCTGAAAGCATGAATATTGGAGTGTTATTTACTTTTCCAAAACCAAAAGGTTTCCCTGGTCTAATAGCTACACCATGAAATAAAACTTCTCCTATTAATTCTACTGCATCCACTACAACATCTCCTTTACTAATGGCTGTTCCACCAGTCGTTAAAATTATATCACATTCTTTTGAAGCTTTTAAAATAGCTATTTTAACTTCATCTTTATTATCTTTACAGTATTCAATTTCTACAATACAACCTAAACTTTTTAGCATGTTAGATATTATATATTTATTGGAATTGATAATATGGGCTTTTTTTAAGGTTTTAGATGGTTCTACTAATTCATCTCCTGTTGTTATTAATTTAATTTTCGGTTTTTTATAAACTTTAACTTTATCATGTCCTGCAGAAGCTATTAAACCTATTGTAGCAGGCTTTAAAAGAATAGCTTTATCCAATATTTTATCATCTTTTTTAATATCTTCACCTTTCAGTGCAATGTTTTCCATTGGAGTAACTTGAGAATGAATTTCTAAATTATTGCCATCAGCTATTGTAAATTCTTCCATTAAAACCCCATCAGCACCTTTTGGTATGGGAGCACCAGTAGCTATTTTAATTCCTTCACCATCATGAACCTCTTTTTCACTAAAATCTCCTGCCCCAATTTCATCAATAATGGTTATATTTTTAGGATTATTGTTTGATGCGAAAAATGTGTCTTTAGATATTAAAGCATAACCATCCATAGCAGACTTATCAAATGGTGGAGAATCATGATAAGAATATATGTCTTCTCCAAGAACTCTTAAATAAGCATCTTCAAGAGAGATGGTTTCACATTCTTTTACTTTCTGATTATTTTTAATTATTCTAAATGCATCTTCAATACTTATTAACTCAGATAAAAACATTTCCTTAGCTCCTAATATTTCCATGAAATGCATTCTATTCACTTAGATTTAACTGAAAGTAGAATCTTTACAATAATTCAATCTAAAACAGATACATCACCATCATTACTATTTAATATTGCTTCATCAACTTGTATTATTATTGAATATGGAATTAAAATAGTTAAATAGGCATCACTACCATTAGCTATTGTTTCACCAATAATTCCTGCTTTATAATATTCATTATATCCAAACTTTTAATAGTCATTATTTAATTCACTGTTAACTATATAGCTATTATAATCAATTTATTATTTTATTAATATCCCTTGAAATATTTTATATAATGGTCATTTGGAAAAGTTCTTAAATTTTGGATGATAAATTTTTTTTATTAAATTATTTAATTTTAAATATTAATTCATAAAAATCTATAATTTTAAATTTTAAATAATTTAATCTTATTTTAATGAATATAATTAATTTTAAATTAATATTTTCTAATAATATTTATTTTTAAAAAAAATTATTTATTAAGAACTTTATCAAAACTAATACAATATTAAAATAAAAAATTTGATAATAAATAAATTATTTAATCTTATATATATTTATTTATATTATATATTTATTTATAATTTGTATTTTATAAATGCCCGTTTTGAATAATATTTTCAATAATAAAAGAATATTAAAATCTTAAGTTATAAAATAAGATAGTTCATTATTAAACAAATTCTTATATTAATTTTCAAGCTTTAATACTTATATTATGCAGTAAATTATAAAAATAATTTTCTTATAATTTAAAATATCGCTGGAAAATATGTTTTTTTTATTGGATTTTTTAAAATAGCTATTATTTAAATATTAAGGTAAATATAAATAAATAATTAATTAAATATTACTATTTTTGAAATAAAACATCAATTTAAGTTAGTTAAATCAATTTAAATTACTATTCATTAAACCAATTTTTAGAATCTTTAAGAAGTTCGTTTACTATTGTTTTAGCAGAACCAGTATAGGTATGAGGATCCATGATCTCGCTGATTTCCTCCTCAGTTATATGTTTTTTAATTTCTTCTTTTTCCATTATAAGTTCACTAAGTAATCTATTTTCCTTGTTAGCTTTAATTGCAGATTCACGAACTAAATTATAAGATTTTCCTCTACCAAGTCCTTTTCTTGTAAGTTCAGCCATTAAACGTTCAGCCATTACTAAACCATTTGTTAAATTAAGATTTTTCTCAATGTTTTCTTGATGAAATTCTAAATTACTCATTAACTTAATTGTTAAATTTAAAATATAATCAGTTAAAATACATGCTTCTGGAAAGATTATTCTTTCAGATGAAGAGTTTGTTAGATCTCTTTCATGCCATAAAGGGTTATTTTCCAAAACACCGACAACATAAGATCTTATAACACGACTAATACCACATACACGTTCAGCTGTAATTGGATTCATTTTATGTGGCATTGTACTACTTCCAATTTGTTTTTCTGGATCAAAAAACTCTCCAATTTCATTTATTTCTGTTCTTTGAAGATTTCTTATTTCTAAAGCTATTTTATCTAAGGTTGTAGCTATATTAGCCATTATCATCATAAATTCAGCATGATTATCTCTTTGAAGGATCTGATTTGTGATTTTAGCATAAGGAAGAGATAAAATTTCTGAAACTTTTTTATGAACTTCCCAACCAATTTCTCCAAGAGCCGCAGTTGTTCCAACAGCACCATCCATCATTGATAAACATAAATTCTTTTTAGAAAATTCTAATCTCTTCCAATGACGATGTAATTCATCAGCCCATAATCCAAATTTCATCCCATAAGTTGTAGGAATCGCATGTTGACCATGTGTTCTACCGATACAAACCCTATCAATATTTTCTCTTGATAAATTTAGAATAATATTTGTCAACTTTTTAATCTTATCTTCTAAAACAGTTATTGATTCATTAAACAATAATGAATTTGAACTATCAATAATATCATTAGAAGTAGCTCCAAAATGAACATATTCTCCAGCATCACCACTACATTGTTCTTTTAATCCTTCAATTAAAGCAGCTATATCATGATTTTTCTCTTTCTCAATTTCATTCACTCTTTCCAATTTCACATAATCTGTATTTGCTTTAGATTTAATCTCCATTGCAACATCTTTACTTATTATTCCAAGTTCAGCTTCTGCTTGTGCTAATGCAGATTCAATATCCAACATTTTCTGTAGTTTATTCTCTACTTCCCAAATACTTTTCATTTCCGCTGTTCCATATCTAAATTCAATTGGATGAATTGCCATTTTAATCTTCTCCATGATTCAATTATTTTATTATATTTTAAATCTTTAACTATCCTATTATATTTTTATTCTATTATATTCTAAATCTTTAACTATTTTATTATACTTCAAATCTTTAACTATTCTATTATACTTCAAATCTTTAACTATTCTATTGTACTTCAATCTTTGAATGTCTTAATAAATAATTTATATTAATATAAATGTCTTTAATTAATTTATAGTCATTATATTAAAGTTTTTAAATTAAAACGATAAATTTTTTTGTTAAATTGTTTAATTTCAGTTAAATTATTTAATTTCAAATATTAGTTTATAAAAATCTATAATTTCAAATTTTAAATAATATAAATATATTTTAATTAATATAATTAATTTTAAATTAATATTTTTTAATAATGTTTAATTTTAAATGATATTTAATTTTAAAAAGAACTATTTATTAAGAACATTTAATTTTTAAAAAAATTATTTTTTAATAATATTTAATTTTAAAAAAAATTATTTATTAAGAACATTTAATTTTTAAAAAAATTGTTTATTAAGAACATTTAACTTTTAAAAAGAATTATTTATTAATAATATTTAATTTTAAAAAGAATTATTTTTTAATGATATTTAATTTTAAAAAGAATTGTTTATTAATGATATTTAATTTTAAAAAGAATTATTTTTTAATAATATTTAATTTTAAAAAGAATTATTTTTTAATAATATTTAATTTTAAAAAGAACTATTTTTTAATGATATTTAATTTTAAAAAGAACTATTTTTTAATGATATTTAATTTTAAAAAGAATTATTTACTAAAAGCTTTATCAAAACTACCATATTTAAATATTTTTATCATTATTTAAAAATAAGATATCAATAATCAATCAATAATTATAATATGTAAATTATATATAATTAGTTATTGTATGCTTTTGAATGATTTTGTAAATGGAATTATCAAAAATGATAGGAAAATATTTTTTAAGGATTTAAAATCATCTAACAATAAAAATAATATTGAACATGACGACAATAATGATATTCATTTAATAGCTGATTTTACTGAATATAATCCTTTTCATAATGGTCATCTACACAACTTAAAACTCGCAAAAAAGAAAGTTCCTAATGGTATATTTGTAGCTATTCTTCCAGGACTTTTTGAGAGGAGTGGGAGAGGAATACCTTATATTATGACTCGACATGCGAGAGCTGAAATAGCTATTTCCCTTGGAGTTGATATTGTAGTTGAAGGTCCGCCTATGGGGATTATGGGGTCTGGTCAATATTCATTATCTTTAGCATCAATGTTTCAAGCATTAAACACTGATTACATTCCTCGTGGTTATAGACCATCAAAAGAGTTTGAACCTATAATTAAAGATATATCAAAAGGGAGAGGAATAGCACCTAAACCATATAAAATTGTAGATATTGAAAGTAAAGAAGTTTTACTGAATGGAAAACTAAAAGAAGATAATTATGTGATTGTTTCTCTTTCAAAATCAATGCATAAAATAAATTTTGATTTTAAAAATAAATTCATTTTTATAAAAAGAATTGAAAATATTAGTGGAACAGAAATAAGAAAATCAATTAAGATAAATGATTTTAATGGTCTTGAAAGTAGTCTTCCTAAAGAAAGTATAGATATTTTAAAAAGAGAAATAAATGAAAATAGAGCACCTCTGCATGATTTACGCTCTACTGAATCAATTCTAAATTCTGTTAATAACTTAAGCTATGAAAATTTAACTTCACTTAATTTAATTGATGAAAAGACAGCTATTAACTTTATAGAAAAAAGAGAAAAAGAAGCTTTTAATTGTATAGATGATGTTGTAAATTCAATATCTCAAAATTTCAGCACCCATTTTCAAAATAGGGTTTTAAGTGTTTTAGAATCAAAGATAAATAAAGAAGCAATATCAAAATATATTAGTAAATATCCTTCAATTATAAGAGTTCTTAACTATAAAAATGATGATGTATTAGAATCTTTTAAAGAAAAAATTAATGAAATAAAAATAGAAAAAAAATTTTAATAAATAGAAAACTAAATCTATTCAAATTGCAAAACAAGTTCTTTATGAAATTTTTTAATTCTTTCAACAGGAATTTGGTAATTATTCATTTTAGACTTCCATTTGTTAATTGTAAAATCTAAATCAACTTCATCAGAACCATTTAAAAGATTATCACTATGTGCTACAATTTTTTCTTCTAAGGTAATTGGAATGTAATCTTTTTCAGGTAACCCTAATAATTTAGCTTCTTCTTTTGAAATACCAGCACCAATATGTCTTTCAATAATTTTAGCTATTTTTTCATCAAAACCATGATCAATAGCTATTTTAGAACCAATAATCCCGTGTTCTATTTTATTGGTTCTACTACGACCAATATCATGCAAAAGAGAACCGTGTTTAACAAGTTCTAAATCAACATCAAAATTCTCAGATAATTTAATTGCTTTTTTACAAACAGCTATTGAATGGTCTATTACCCATTCAGGACAATTTTCTTCTTTTAAAATATCTATTATCATATAAAAACCTTTAATTTGTTTAAAAGTAAATATTATTAAAAAATATTAATCTAAAATTATTTATATTGTTTTAAATTTAAAATTATGGATTTTATGAGATAATATTTAAAATTAAATAATTTTATATTATTAAAACTAATAATGGATATTTTTTCCCATATTAATGATAGCTATTCAAAATAAACCATGAAATAGAAGTAAAACTTGAAAAATAACATACAATGTTATGTTGAACAAATATGGATGATTAACTACAATATTATAGCTAAATAATTTATTTGAAAAAAAGAATTCTCATAAAAACACAAAAAACAAAAATGGGGAATCTATAATAATTTTTAAATGAAATTGAATATTAAATCACTTAGAGAAAAGCTTATTTACTTTCACATGCATTCTTTTATATTTTTTTATTTCTTTTGTAATATCTGATATTCTTTCATCATTATCTTTAAAAACAATTTTATTCGAACAATCTGGACAAATAAATTCTAATTCATTCGCACGAATATAATCAACTCTTAAATGACCATTTTCACATACAAAAAATATGTTATCCTCTTCAAATTTTAATAGTTTCTCTAATCGATTAACATACATTTCATATTTTTCATTAAGGTTTGAATAAACATTATTCATCTCAAATTTCCAGAAATAAGTGTACCATTGAGTTTCAGGGTTTTTACTTCTCTTATATGTTGTTAAACCAGAATCATAAAGTTTATATAAAATTTTTCTAACTGTGTTCAATTTAATCTCAGTTTTCTCAGCTATTTCTTCATCAAA
The DNA here is from genome assembly GCA_031289325.1 of Candidatus Methanovirga meridionalis. Lineage (GTDB taxonomy): Archaea > Methanobacteriota > Methanobacteria > Methanobacteriales > Methanobacteriaceae > Methanovirga > Methanovirga meridionalis. The sequence goes on along the minus strand of JAITPS010000158.1, from coordinate 503 downwards.
CCCTATATTCTTTAAAAGACATTCAATTATAATGATGTTTTCTTCATTTTCAATGAACCCATTTAAATATTCTAAAACTATCTTATTTTTTAACATTCATTTTCCTCTAAATTTGATAATAAACATGATATTAGATGTAATAATCTGTTTATATTCCTCTAAATCTTGATTTTATAAAGTATTTGATTTTATAAAGTATTTAATAAAATTTATTATTAAAGGATTATATAAAATAGTATTTAATTATGATATTTATAGTATATATTTTTTTCTATTATGATGGTTTTGATAAATTTCTTAATAAATAACTTTTTTAAAAATAGATATTATTGAAAAATATTGATTTAAAATTATTTTTATTTATTTAAAATTATTTTTATTTATTTAAAATTGTTTATATTTATTTAAACTTATTTTTATTTATTTAAACTTATTTTTATTTATTTAAACTTATTTTTATTTATTTAAACTTATTTTTATTTATTTAAACTTATTTTTATTTA
>JAITPS010000152.1 GCA_031289325.1 Candidatus Methanovirga meridionalis | reverse complement strand
TACTAAAAATCATTTATAATGAATTATACCCTAAAAAAACTAAAAAAGAGATTATAAAAGATTTGAAAAACTATGTTGAAAAAGTAAAAATGAGTAAAAAGAAAATAGAAATGAATACTAAGAAGCTTGAAGAGATGAAAAAAGTCATCTACACAAACTTGTCAAAATCAATTAAATCATTTTTAAAGAATGAAAAACAAATGATTATAGTATTAGACAATTATAAAACTCATCATGCACTATTAATCACAGAAGCATGCGAATATCTTAATATAAAATTAATTTATCTACCACCCTATTCACCTAAGCTCAACCCAATTGAACAGGTGTGGAGAACTGTTAAAAGAGAATTATCCGCAGAATTCATTGAGAGTGAGGAGTTTTTAATTGATATCTTTGAAAAAGTATACTATAAAAATGTGGATAAACCTTCATTCACTGAAAATTGGGTTGAAAAGTTTATAATTAGTGTGAATAGTGATTTAATCATTGAGAATATGTGTTTAGGTGCTGTTATGCCTGTATAAAATTATTTAATGAATTATAATTTATTAGTTTTGGACTCACAGTATTAAACTATATAAACACTTGGAACCATATAATCTTTTAAATATTGTTTCAATTCAACACTAATCAGAACACGATCAATAGATATTAACTCATCATCACTTATATCTAAGAAAGGAGCTAAACTTGACTTATCATCTTTATAATCTTCTAATATTTTTTTAGTATCTATTACTATACCTGAGTATATTGCTTTATTATTTGGAGTGTTGGTTATGTTGGAGATGTCAAATTCTTTTACTATTGCATCTTTTATGTTTGGGAGTTTTTTAATAGCTTGTTTTACTTCTGTTGATTCAACTCTTTGACCTCTAATATTAAACATGGAATCTTTTCTTTGATAATATACAAGATCCATGTTTTCATTATAGTATGCAAGATCACCTGATTTAAAAACTTTCTCATATTCATTAGATTCAATTTCTTGTTTGCTTCTATAAATGTTTTTTATGAATTTTTCATTTGTTAGTTCATCATTCTTGAAATAACCTTGAGAGATGTTGCCTGTGATTAAAATCTCACCAACCTTATTAGGAGTAGTGATTATTTTGTTTTTATCATCTATTAGGTATATTTTATAATCTGGTAATGATCTACCTATTGGTGTCTTCTTATATGCTTTATCTACTTGAAAAATGGTTGATAATGCGATTGTTTCAGTTGAAGCATATGCATTTTTTATCGTGGTTTTATCACTAAATATGTTTGAAGCAGTGTCAGATGAAATAGCAATTACTTTTAATAATCCATTAGCAAATTTTAGGAATATTTGAGCTAATTGAGGCGGATAAAAAGAAAATCCAATTTTATGTTTTTGTATGTATTTGATTTGGTATTTTAAATCAATTGTTCTATCATTTGGTAGAATATAAGCTGTTTCACTATAGACTATACCAACTGCTACAATTATCTGTGTGGCTATGAAAGAAAATGAGGTGATTAACAATCCACCTTTACAAGACTTATAAAAACGATCATATATAGAAAATATCTGCATAATAATGTTTTTATGAGTTATCATCACTCCTTTAGGATTACCCGTGATCCCAGAAGTGTAGATAACTGTAGCTAAATCATCAGAATTATTTCTTGTTTTATAAATTTTCACAGTTTTTAAACTATCAAGCTCAATCATGAACTTATCATCAATAATTAAAGATACATTGGTTTCTTGTTTAATAAAATCTAATAATTCTTTTGGGGCTGGTTTATCAATGATTGTATATGCAAGGTTAAGTTTAAAGCAAGCAAGCATAGAAGCAACCAATTGGGGAGATTTATCTAAATGTATAGGTATTACCTTATTTGACGCACTTTTCATCTCTAAAAATGTGGCTATTTTATTGGATAGGTTATTTAATTGTTTATATGTTACTGGAGTTTCATTAAAACACAACGGTGTATTGTTAGGATTTTCTTCCAGATGCTTATAAAAATAATCTATTAAACACTTATTAACCATTAATATGACAACCAAAAAATCTTATAATTGACTTTTTCTAAATTGAATTTCATCATTAGTTTTATTAAGTTTAGAGACCAATGTATGTAAATCCTAATTTTAAAGCCTTATTTTTATCAATCATGTTTCTTAAATCTATAATTATATGATGATTCATTGAACTCTTAAGCTTTCTAAGATCCAATTTTTTAAATTCCATCCAATCAGTTAAAATAACTAAGACATCAGCACCTTTCACTGTATCATAAACATCTTTACCATAATCGACTTTATTACCTAATAAATTTTTAGCATTTTTCATGCCTTTTGGGTCATAGGTGATTATATTATATGTGAAATGTTTTAATAGGAGATTAATTATGGTTATGGCTGGGGAATTTCTGCAATCATCAGTTCCTCCCTTAAATGTAAGCCCTAAAATAGCTATTTTATTTGCTTTAATTTTATTTGTTTCATATAAAATGTTTTCAGATAGTTTAGACATCCGATTTTTGTTATTTTTAATTGTGGTTTCAATCAAAGACAAATTAACTCCATTATTTTTAGCCATATTTAGAATTTCGTGAGTATCCTTTGGAAAACAAAATCCACCATATCCTGGTCCTGGAGTTAAAAATTCATCACCAATTCTTTTATCTAAACCCATACCTTCTGCAACTTCACGAATACTTGCATTGAATTCTTTACAAAAATCAGACATTTCATTGATAAAATGAATTTTCATGGCTAAAAATGAATTTGATGCATACTTAATAGCTTCTGCTGATCTTCTACTAACAAAAAAAAGTTTTTCTTTATTGCAATTACCATACAACTCTTTAATAATGGATATTGGCCTTTCACTTTCAGTTCCAATAATTATTCTATCTGGATTAAAAGAATCAAAGACTGCAAAGCCTTCTCTTAAAAATTCAGGGAGTGAAACAACATCAAAATCTGCTTCTGGATTGACTTTAGCTATTAAATTTTCAATTTCATCGTTACACCCAACAGGAACAGTGGATTTTATAGCGATGACAGTATATCCTTTTAAATACTCTGCTAACTTAGTAGATGCATTATAAACATGTTTTGAAGTTCCAACAGATATTATAACCACATCTGCATCATTTACATGAGAGAAAGAAGTAGTGAATTTTATTTTATTAGATTTAAAATTTCTTTGAAATAATTCTTCTAAACCTTCTTCAAATAGAAAAGTTATTTTTCCATTATTTAATGAATCAATTATAGTTTCTACTTTATCAACACAAACTACATCATGCCCTATTTCGGCTAAATAAACACCAATTGGTAATCCAACATGCCCTGTTCCAATTATGACAACTTTCATTACTAAATCCTCGACACGATAATTCTGCATCCTATGCCTTTGTGTTAATGCTTACAGATGAATAATAAGTATAATAACCAATAGAGAGTTTTTAATAACCTAAGTTTTTTAGAAATTTCTCAAAAATTTTTTGTGATCGCCAAAAAATAATTAAATCATCATTTTTATGAATTCTACTGATGACCATTAAATGTTATTATATTGTATTTATATATATAAAGTTTTCCTATTTCTTTCATTTATAATCAATAAATAAAATGAATTCAAAAGCTTTAAATTAAACAAAAGGCAAATAAAACAAATTTGAAAATTGAATCATTAGCTCTCTCTCTCTCTCTCTTTCTGGAATAATTAAAGAGTTAAACAATGAAAATAAGCAATAATTCAAAATTTTCAAAATCTCCACACTTTTTGACACCCTCAAAAAATCGAAAGATTTATATTGTATTGGTTATTATACTTATTATTAATGGGTAGGCATTAATTGAAGAAATTTTTTCAGTTTCAGAAAAAATAATTATCTCATGGGTTCTAAAAATAAATATTATTAAAAAATATTAATTTAAAATTATTTATATTAATTAAAATTATTTATATTAATTAAAATTATTTATATTATAGTGATATAAAAAATGTTTTTAATTAATCATTATTTTTAAATATCATATTTTTAAGAATTTCAAATTAATATTAATCTAATTTTTTAAATAATAATTTTTATTCTTTTATTGTTGAAAATTTATTT
>JAITPS010000146.1 GCA_031289325.1 Candidatus Methanovirga meridionalis | reverse complement strand
TTTTAATAATATTAATTTTAAATAAATACATTTTAATAATATTAATTTTAAATAAATACATTTTAATAATATTAATTTTAAATAAATATATTTTAATAATATTAATTTTAAATAAATATATTTTAATAATATTAATTTTAAATAAATATATTTTAATAATATTTATTTTTAAAAAAATTATTTTTAAAAAAATTATTTTTAAAAAAATTATTTATCCAGAATTTTATCAAAACAATTATAAATGAATTTATATATGATTAACAATTTAAGGATATAATGTTAGATAGTAGTGAATCCATTTATCAAGGATTAAAAAGTGCAGGAATAGATTTCATAGTTTCTTTACCTTGTATTAATCTTGCAAAACTAATTGAATTGGTTGAAAAAGATGAAGAAATTCAACACATTCCTGTTACAAGAGAAGAAGAAGGAATTGGAATATGTGCTGGAGCATTTCTTGGTAAAAAGAAGATAGCTATTTTAATGCAAAATTCTGGCATTGGAAATTCAATCAATGGATTAAGCTCCTTATTTCAACTTTACTCACTACCATTAATAATGATAATAAGCCATAGAGGCACAAAAGGAGAGCCAATTATTGGTCAAGTACCAATGGGTGAGATTACAGAAGATTTATTAGATACTTTAAAAATTCAATATTTTAAACCAAAAACACCTAAAGAAGCAAAAGAACTTGTTAAAGACTCATGGAATCTTTCATCCTCAAAAAAATCTCCAATCGCATTTCTTTTTGAAATAAGTTATTGGTAATATCTTAACTTACTTTATTTATGATTTAAGAAATGTATATGTGAACTGGAATGATAAATTTATTTAAAACACTGAAAGACTATATTTTAAATATCTTATTGTTGAAAATTTATTTTAAACTTAGGAGAATTTATTCATCTGTTTAAAAATTTCAATTATGGTTGATTTGATAAAGTTCTCAATAAATAATTTTTTTAAAAATAGATATTATTAAAAAATATTGATTTAAAATTAGTTATATTAATTAAAATAAATTTATATTATTTAAAATTATAAATTTTAATGAAATAATACTTAAAATTAAATAATTTAATAAAAAAATTATCATTTCAAAATTTAAGAGCTTTTTCAAAATGAATATATTTAAAAATAAGTGATTAATTAAAAATGTTTTTTCCCACCCCCATATTAAAATAAAAAGAGATAGAATAAGAAAAATTAAAATGTGATTAGATAATGTGAATATAAGGTGTTTTAATGGATGTTCTTGTTGTTGATTTAACACACGGTGGAGTTACAATAGCTATTAAATTAGCAGAATTAAACTATTTTAATAATATTTATGCTTATGATTTGTATGGAACTCTTAAAAATCAGAACAAAAGGGAATTACTAAGAAACAATATAATAATTATAGGAGATGTGTGTGAATTAAATAAAAATAGTAATGAATTATTAATAAGCTATCCTATTCACAGTCCATTAAAACCAAGTGAGATTAGAGAAAAGATTAAGTGGAATAATGGTTTAAATTTAACCCACCATAAAACCGTACAACTTATACTTAAACAATGGAAAAAAAGAATAAAAAAAGAAAAAATAGCTATAATTGAAGTTACAGGAGTTAAAGGTAAAACAAGTACAGTTTCATTATTAAAATCCATTTTAAAAGATTATAATCCCTTAGTTTTAACAAGTTTAGGTGCAAGTTTAACTTTAAATAATGAGACCATATCTCTAAAGAAGAATATTAGTATAAATCCTGCAAGTATTTTGCAGACGGTTGAATTAGCAGATAATATAATTAAGCAAACTTCTGATGATTTGGTAATTAAAAGAAAAGATGATTATAAAATAGCTATTTTTGAAAGTTCACTTGGAACAACTGGATTTGGTGATATTGGTATTCTTACAAATATTATTGAGAATTATAAAATAGCTAAAAACATCTCCAATGCTCAAATTGCTAAAGAACAAGTTTTTAACAATGAGTATGTTGTAATAGATTACTATACTTTAATTAATTTCTATCCAGGAAAAATAGGAAGAGATAAACTAAACAGTTTTAAATTAAAAGATGATAATGATGAAGCTAATTTAATAGCTACTAAGATTAAATATGATTTTGAAACTTCAAAAATTGAAGTTAAGTATACTAATATAAAAACTATTCATGGAAATGAACTTAATGGAGAATTAACTGTAGAAACTTTTGCTTTTGGAGAGCATCATGTTTTAAATGTTTTAGGTGCTATTACTGCTGCTTTAACCTTGGAAATTGATGAAAAAACTATTAAAGAGGGTTTAAAAGGTTTTAAACCTGTTGGAGGTAGGAGTTCAATTCAATTCAAAGACAACATTAAAATCATTGAAGAGATAAATCCAGGATTAAATGTAAAAGCTATTGAAAAAACATTTGATGCATTTGAAGATTTAAGTAATTATTCAATTATACTTGGTGGAAAATATGGGGTTACATGTGAAGAAATCAATGAATTCGAGCTTTCAAAAGTATTAGATGAATTAATATACGAACAAGAGGGCTGTGATTTAATTTTAGTTGATGAACTTGGAGAAAATATAGTCAATAAAATGGAGAATAAAGTTAAGTTCATTAATGATTATATTAAAGCTCAGGAAATAGCTATTAAAAAAGGAAAAGATATTATTTTTATTTATCGTTCCAATTATTCTCAAATCAATAAAAGATAAAATTTATACTATGATTCATAAATTGGGAAATCTCCATTGAAACATCTTGAATCAAGAGAGTTTTGAAGTTTTTCACTCCTCTCCAATGATTTGAAAAATAAACTACTTAATAAAAGACCTGTTGACCTGTAACTATTTTTCAAACCATGATACCCTAATCTTGTTTTTTGAGCATTTTTCATGATTTCAATCTGCTCTAAAAACATGAAAATTGTATTATACATTAACATAGCTATTTCTAAAAAGATTTTAGGAATTCTAAGTTTATAGAGTATATGAAATATTTCATTAATTGGTGTTGTCATTGATAAAAATCCTAAAGCTGAAAAGGAAGCTAAAACCCTAAAAAATGTGTTAATTCCTAAATTAAGAGAATCCTCTCTAATTGTGAAAAAATTTATATTGTATATTATTGCTCCACTACCAGAGAAAAGTATTAGAAAGATGGATGTAAATATAGTGAAAACCAAAGGAATGGATATAAATTTTAAATAAAATTTTAATGGTATTTTAGCTATTAAAACAGTAAGAACAATATTTAAAATTAATATTAAAAATGAAATTATTGATGAATTAGCTATTAAAGCTATGATTAATAATATAAATGATAACAAGACTTTTAACTTAGGATTAAAATCTTTAAGTTTATTATCATGTGCAACCTCATCTATTCTTAAAACCATGATTCACCATTTACTTTCTATATTTTGATTCTGCTTTCCAATACCCAAAAAAATAACCAATAATTATTGCACCAATAGCTGCTTGAATTGCAAATAATAAACTTTCTATTTCCCCACTTGGAGGTTCCCAAAGAGATGTATACCATGGCTCATATCCATTACTTTCTATAATCTCTCCTGCTTTATCATCAGACCCTCCGAAGTAACCATCGTTTTCACCTAATCCTGAATAAATTATTAAAGGAGTAATAGCTATTACAATTACAAGAAGCAATAAAATTATATTAATATTTTTTGTTTTCATGGTATCATCTCAATTAGCATTTTTTAAAACCTCAGATTTAGGATAAATTATTTTTAATTTTTTAATAAGGTGGGGCTTCAATGATCTTAATCCATTCCAAATAACAACAGTTATTAATCCTTCAATTATAGCCAATGGTATTTGAGTAACTGCAAATATGGATAAAAAGAGAGTTAATGCAGAAGTAAATGTTGGATGTGGAAAAGCTAATGATAACTGCAATGCCGTTGTAAGATAGGTTAATAAATCACCAAAAAATGCTGCAAAGAAAATAGCTATTTGGGAATTTAATTTTAGGTTTATGCAAGTTTTATAAATTAACCATGCACCACCAGATCCTACAATACCCATAGAAAATACATTGGCTCCTAAAGTAGTTAGTCCACCATGAGCAAGAAGTAAGGCTTGAAAAATCAAAACTATGGATGTGAGAACAGCTGTTATAGCTGGTCCAAACAATACTCCTCCTAATCCATTTCCTGTTGGATGAGAACAACTTCCTGTAACAGATGGTATTTTTAAGGAAGAAAGCACAAAGATAAAAGCACCACTAACAGCTATTAATGACTTTGCCTCTGGAGTTTCTTCAGTTATTTTCTTAATTTTATAAATTCCATATACAATCACAGGTATTGATAGTATAAACCAAAAAAGACACCATTCAAACGGTAAAAATCCTTCCATAATATGCACTTTTATCATCTCCCATGTCTTTATTAAAAAACATGTTTTTATTAAAAAATTTATAAATCTAACTTTAATTTTTTTTAAAATTACTTTTATAATTTTAAATTTTAAATAATACAAGTATATTTTAATTAATATAAATACTTTTAAATTATAGTCATTATGAAAAAGTTCTTAAGTTTTGAGTGATGAATTTTTTAAGTGATGAATTTTTTTATTAAATTACTTAATTTCAAATATTAGTTTATAAAAATCAATAATTTTAATTAATATAAATAAATTTTAAATTATAGTGATGTAATTATTTTTAAATATCATATTTTTAAGAATTTCAAATTAATATTAATCTAATTTTTTAAATAATAATTTTTATTCTTTTATTGTTGAAAATTTATTTTCAACTTAGGAGAATTTATTCCTCGTTTTTAAAAGTAATAATTATAATTTTTTTAATTAAAAATTTAATACTTATGGTGTAATTTAAAAAATCTCATTATTGAACTTGTTCAATTAGAAAAACGAAGTTTTTCTGTACTTAAAAATATTATTTCATACACTATATTATTTTTTTAAATATTATTTTTTTAAATAATAACTACTTCTTTAGC
>JAITPS010000067.1 GCA_031289325.1 Candidatus Methanovirga meridionalis | reverse complement strand
TTATTATTATAGATCGCATTAGGAGCTGATTTCAACTCCACCATATCACTAATAACATTAACCGAAAGATTTAATACATCATCATTCAATAATATTTTTTGTGGTGTGTTATTTTGTTGCTTTTTCATAAATATACATATGCACACCACACCATATAATACTTACTTTACGAACTACTGATAATGCAATAAAATAAAAGATGATAGATATAAAAAATACATGAAACTAATAACAATTGGGGATTTTATTTGAAAAAAGATTTAAAGATTGGGATTGTGGTGCATGGCCCTAAAATTATAGATTCTAATTTTGCAATCAATATCATAGATTTCTTATTTGAATATGGTGAGATTACAGCTATTTTAGGTGGGACTATGGGACGAACAGCTGTTATTGATGCATCATTAGAGAATATTATAGATATTAATCATAAACGACTTCCAAGTGAATCAGTTGCCATTCTTAAAAAAAATGGTATGGATTTAATATTCTTAATAAACTATGGAAAATCAGATATAACTGGTCATAGTTTTGGTTTTAAGGTTTTTAATAATTCATTTATTAAAAATAATTGGAAAAATCCTCCTTTTATTCAGATTGAAAGACCTGGGGAAGATGATGGAACAATTGTCGGGTGGAATAAAGATGATTTAGAAGATATTACTAAGAAAATAGCTAAATATTTTAATTTAAGTATTGTAAATCCAGAATTAATACTAAAAAAACACTTTCCAGAATACTTAAATTCATATAATAGCTATTTAAATTCTGATTATCCAATAGAAATAGCTAATACCCTTAATCAAGGTACTATTTATAGGAGTATTAAAGGTGTTCTACCCAATGAAAACATATTTGTAAATGGTGTTGTGGTTGGAAAATCCACTTCAAAAGATTTAGTCTTAATAGCTAAGAATGGTTACATTACTGATATGATCGGTGGTGAAATAAAAAAACATGGGGTGGAAAAGTTATCAAAAATTGATTTAAATAAAGTTATAGTAAAAACAGGTTTACTTCGCACATCTAAAGTTAAACCAAGAATATTAAAACATACAAAGACTAATTTATTTAAAGTTTCTCTTTTAAATCATAATGGTGAGGATGTTTATAGTTTTAAAGATTCTGATTTGGTTGTTACGGTTGGAGATGATACGAGTCTTGTATCCTCAGATATATTATACAGATTTAACATTCCAATTATAGGAATAACTGATGGGGATTTAGATAAAGTTGTTGAATTTCCATTTAAAAATAAAAAATCAAGGATCATTGAACTTGAAAATGGATTTGATGATACGGTTGGAGAATTGATTTTTAAGAAACTTTTTAAATCTAAGAACTCAATTTTCTATGATTTAAATGATCTTGATAATTTAATTAATATAATTCAAGATGAAATAATTAAAATTATTAAAGAAGAGGATCTTAAATTTATTATCATCTTATAAAAAAATTTAAACTAATTATTCATATTATTTCACTCTTTGACGTAGTTTAACAGCCATTCCTTTACTTGCTTCTACCATTTCCTTACCAGATAAAACAGCTCTTCCAACAGCAACAACCTCATCATTTCGAGTAATGACAACTTCATCTTTAGGAATAATACTATCATCTGCTTTTTCAACACCAGGAGAAAGCAATGAATTTGTAGTTAAATCAAAATTAATTTCAACAACCTTAATAGAGTGGTCTTTTAATATCTCACCACCTTTAAGAGTTAAAGAATAAAGTCCTGTATCTGCATTTAAAAGCCCTATTTGCTCTTTATTTGATAAGATTTTCTTATGATATCTTCCTTTTATAGAAACATCATCAGGAATAAATCTATACCCATGTTCTCCAAATTGATAAATAGCTATTGACCTTAATTCATGCAATAATCTATCTCTTTTATTCAACTTTGGAAATTTTTTAAGTTCCTCTCCTAAATTATTAATTGATTCAAATGAGGTTGGTCTCCCATCTTTACAAGTGTATATACAATCATCAAGATACTCCCTACAAACTTCTTCATAACCTCCAGAAACATTAGCAACAAAAGTTTTATCCATACAATAATCTCTAAGAAGCTCACCAGCTATTTTTCTCTCTTCAAAACTCCAACTACCAGTGACTGGAACATCATAGGATTGTATTGGAAATGTTGACTCCAATTCTCTTGGACAAATTCCAAAAGGAGAAGTTATGATTAGTTCCTGATAGTGTTTACTATATTTTCTAAATATTTGATGGGATTTAGATGTTGAATAAGGCTTTCTCATACTACACGGGAGAATAACAATAAAATCACCCAATGGATTCAATAATTTCATTCGTTGCCTCCATCTAAATACTTCAGGACGATGAAGAGATTGCTCACTTGAACACAATACCTTTATGATTTAACCCCCAATAATTTTTATAATCATTTAACAAACTCTTGGAACAGGATCAGCTATTGGAGCTTCTAAAATTCGTGTTCCTCCAACAGGAGTTTCAACTAAAACCCTGCTACCTTCAATGACCTCACCAATTATTTCACCATCACACCCATACTTATCTTTTTTAATAGCTTTAAGAACTTCATCAGCTAAATCTGATTTAACACCCATTAAAACTTTACCTTCATTTGCCACCTCATAAGGATCAATTCCCAACATATCAGAAATTGTTTTTACTTCTTCTTTAACTGGAATTAAATCATCTTGAAGCAAGACACCAACACCTGATTTTTTAGCCATTTCATTAATAGCATTAGCTAAACCACCTCTTGTTGGGTCTTTCATAGCTGTTACACCACCAACATCAAGACTCTTACTAACAATTCCCCAAACAGGTGCAACATCAGATTTTAAAGCTGTTTCAAACTCAAATCCCTCTCTAAAAGCCATTAAAGACATTCCATGATCCCCAACACTTCCACTAACAATAATTTTATCTCCAATTTCAAGAGAAGAATCTTTAATAGCTTTTCCTTTCTCAATAATTCCAATACCAGATGTTACAATTACAAGTCCATCAAGTTTATCTTGTTCCATAACTTTTGTATCTCCAGCTATTATTCCAACATCAACTTCCTCGCATGTTTCATTCATAGACTTAATTATTTTATCTAAATCATCAATATTAAATCCTTCTTTAATAATCATAGAATTTGTAATAGCTAATGGTTTAGCTCCCATAACCGATACATCATTTATTGTACCTGCAGCTGATATCCGACCAATATCGCCTCCTGGAAAGAATAAAGGATTAATTGTATGTCCATCAGTTGTAACAACGATCTCATTATCTCCTAAAGGTATTGTTGCACCATCATCCAATGCATCTAAACCAATTCCCCCATTAACACTTTTTTTAGTAATATTTTTAAGTATGGTTTCAGAGATTAAATTAGTCATAACCTCTCCACCTGCTCCATGTGACATTCCTATTTTCATTTTATCTTCTTCACTAATTTATTTAAATTATAACTCAATTTAAGAGATTTTCCATTTAGAAAATCCTTGATTAATTTAATTTCACTTTGATTATTTTAATTTCACCTTGATTATTTTAATTTCATAAATAGTTATATTTTATTAGAATAAATTATTAGAATAAATATTTCTTTTTTGCAAAAACAATTTTAATTTTTATTATTTAACTATAATGATTTTGATAAAGTTCTTAATAAATAATTTTTTTACAAATTAATTTTTTACAAATTAATTTTTTACAAATTAATTTTTTACAAATAACTTTTTTACAAATAACTTTTTTACATTTTTTTACATATAAAATATTATTAATAAATAAATATTATTAAAATATATTAATTTAAAATTATTTATATTAATCAAAATATATCTATATTATTTAAAATTATTATATTATTTAAAATTATAACTTTTTATAAAATAATATTTAAAATTATAACTTTTTATAAAATAATATTTAAAATTATAACTTTTTATAAAATAATATTTAAAATTATAACTTTTTATAAAAT
>JAITPS010000056.1 GCA_031289325.1 Candidatus Methanovirga meridionalis | reverse complement strand
TTTATATTATTTGAAATTATTTTATATTATTTGAAATTATTTTATATTATTTGAAATTATTTTATATTATTTGAAATTATTTTATATTATTTGAAATTATTTTATATTATTTGAAATTTATTTATATTGTTTAAAATTTATTTATATTATTTGAAATTTAGAATTATTGATTTTTATAAACTGATATTTGAAATTAAATGATTTAATAAAAAAATTCATCGTTTAAAATTTAAGAACTTTTCCATAGCACCTATAATTTTATTTAAATTTTTCTTTAAAATCATTATAACATTTTGATAGATAAAAATCTTTAAATGTTTTATTATTAAAAAATTGTTCCTTTTCTTCTTTTTCTAAGGGATAATTATTGATATATTCTTTAAGTAGGTTGAAAAATTTTTCTTTATACTTATTTGATATTCTTTTATAAACCTCCATTGATCTGCAGAAACTGTCTATAAGAAGAATAAATTTATACACATCAAAATAACCACTTTTTTTAAATATATCTAAACACATATACAATGTTTTAATAATATCTAATAATTTATAATCATCATTTGTTGTTATTGATCCACTTCGATTATATCTATAAAAATATAAAAAATTCCTACTCAAAGATACTCTTTCTGCATTTAAATAACTATGATAAAAAAAACTATTATCTTCAAATAATAGTGATTCTGCAAACTTAAAATTCTTTATAAACTCTAACCTATAAATTTTATTAAACGCCATAACAGGGATTAAGAAAAAAAATTCTTTGGTTTGCAAATGATTAAAAGTCCTATTATCAAAACTTTCATCAAATGAAGCTAAAGTATAATAAGGATCATAATAAGAAAATTTTCCTGTCTTTTCATCGATTACATGCACTGGAGACATTGTCATATCCGTTTGAAATTTTTTCCCATTTTCATACAATATCTCAAACATTCTATAATCAATCCAATCATCTGAATCAACAAATCCAATATATTCTCCTTTAGCTACAGAAATCCCTATATTCCTCACTCTTCCTAAACCTAAATTCTCCTTGTTATTAATAACTATTATTCTTTCATCATGTTCATATTTATTAAGAATTTTTAGAGAACTATCTGTAGAACAATCATTAATACAGATAATTTCAATATCTTTCAATGTTTGATTAATTATACTGTTTAAACACTTTTCAAGATAATTCTCCACATTATAAATCGGAACAATAATTGAAACTTTAGGATTTACTAACATAATATCATTACAAATAAAAAAATTGCTTAATCTAAGAGTATATGGAATTTTTAGTTAACAAGGTGTCTGATTATCATGAAAAATCCAAGATAGTTGAGTTGATGTTTAACTTATTTTAAGAACTATTTCATGATAATTTTGAAAAGTACAATAGATAATTTGTTTAAATTCAAATTTATAACTTTAATAATTTCAAATTTTGAATTGCATTAATTTTATTGCTTTTGTATTGCTTTAATAATATCTTCATAAGATTTTGAATGATAAGTTGATACTTTGCTTAATTCTGATTTTGATAAATTTAATTTAGCCAAATATTTTTCTGTTTTTGCAAAAAATTCTGATGAATATTGCTTAGAAACTTTTGGAACATATTGTTTAAGTTGTTCTATTACATATAACTCAAATTCAATCTTATAATTATTCATTTGTTTATTTTTAATTAAGAAATTCTCAATGTTATCAATAGCATCGAATATATTAAAAATTTTCATTGACTTATTAACGGTATTTAAAATAGAATTTTCATTAAATAATCGATAAATATATAATCTATATGGACAAAATGAAATCCTATTCGCTCTTAATAAAACTTGCACATGGAAAAACATATCTTCAAAAATTATATGTTTTGGAAAATAGAAATCATTATACTTTTTTAGAAAAGAATGTTTATAACATTTTGTATATGCTCCAAATCCTCTATTTAATAAAAAAAATTTAATTTCGTTTATTGTAAAAGAAAAATTATTAAAATCTATTTCTTCATCATCAAGATATAATGCAACATTATAAATGTCATCCCCATTTTTATTCAATTTCTTATCTTTTTCATTATATTCTAAAAGATCTAACATTACTACATCTGAGTTATTATTAATCCCATTTTCATATATTTTTTTAAGTGCATCTATAACTATACAATCATCAGAATCAACAAAAAAAATATATTCTCCAGATGCAATATCTAAACCTGTTTTTCTTGCAGCTCCTAATCCTTCATTTATTTTCGTGATTATTTTTATTCTACTATCCATGGATTCATATTTTTCTAAAATTCCAAGAGAATTGTCTGTAGAACCATCGTTAACACATATTATTTCTATATTATATAATGTTTGATTTATAACACTATCCAAACATTTTTTCAATGTATTTTCAACATTATAAACTGGTATAATTACAGATATTTTGATATTATTCATGAAATCTCCTTATTATTCACAAAATTTGTCATATATTATGTGTGGAGTCTATTTTATCATTAAATTCTTAATCCTATCTCAAAACATTTTACTTTTCATTTTCACGATTTTTAAGTTTAATATTTTTCTCTTTAATCTTTTTATTTTCATCTTTAATCTTTTTATTTTCATATTTAATCTTTTTATTTTCATCTTTAATCTTTTTATTTTCATCTTTAATCTTTTTATTTTCATCTTTAATCTTTTTATTTTCATATTTAATCCTTTCATTTTCCTCTGAAAGCCAAATATGTTCATATTCATTTAGAATTAATTCAAAAGTAGATTGAATAAATTTAAATAAAAGAAAATCATGTTCATACTCATTTAGAATAGTATTCATATAGTTTTTTGGAACAAAATATTTTATAAATTTTATAAACTCTTTATAGTATTCATGATGAACTTGATAAAATTTCAAATCATCTAAAATTTTAAATACATCAATAAAATGTTGGAAATAATCCATAATATGGGAATATAACTTACGTTCATTATCACTCAATCTATATCCATAATAATCAATTGGAATTGTAGCAATATAATCAATTTTAGATAAAATATTTGCTAAAAAAACAGGATCCTCTCCTCGTTTATAATTAGGAAAAGATATATGATTTTCTAATAAAAACTTTCTTCTAAAAATATTTTTATAAAAATACCAAGGAATTCCATAGCTATTTGGTGAAATTACCACTTCAGAATCAATATAATTAATAAATTCGCAGTCTTCCAATTTATCATTTATTAGATGTTTTATATTTGCAGAAACCATATTCGAATTTGTAGCTTCTCCACTATTAAACATTAATTCTAAAGCATTATTTTCTATAAAACAGTCATCAGCATCGATGAAGCTTATATATTTTCCTTGTGATATCATTAACCCTGTGTTTCTTGCTATTCCTGCACCTAAATTTAACTGTTTGAAAATTTTTATCCTATCATCTTTTTTTTTATATTCTTTTAGGATTTCAAAAGAGTTATCTGTAGATCCATCATTAACACATATTATTTCTATATCTTTTAAGGTTTGATTAAATATACTATCTAAACATTCTCCAAGATATTTTTCTTTATTATAAACTGGTATAATCACAGAGATTTTGATATCATTCATAAATAAGATCCCTAATTAATTTATATAAATTTTCCACAAACAATTTATATTTAATAAAAATATATTACTAACTTATCTTTTAATTTAATTTTTTAATTTAATTTTTTAATTTAATTTTTTAATTTAATTTTTTAATTTATATTCATTATGGAAGAGTTCTTAAATTGAAATGATAATTTTTTTTATTAAATTATTTAATTTCAAATATTACCTTGTGAAAATCTATAATTTTAAATTTTAATTAATATGAATTTATTTTAATTAATATGAATTTATTTTAATTAATATGAATTTATTTTAATTAATTTAACTAATTTTAAATTAATATTTTTTAATAATATCTATTTTTAAAAAAGTTATTTATTAAGAACTTTATCAAGCCAACTATATTTTTTATTTTAATTTAATTTATTTTAATTTAATTTATTTTAATTTATTTTAATTTATTTTAATTTATTTTAATTTATTTTAATTTATTTTAATTTATTTTAATTTATTTTAATTTATTTTAATTTATTTTAAT
>JAITPS010000048.1 GCA_031289325.1 Candidatus Methanovirga meridionalis | reverse complement strand
TTATTTAATTCCTTATTTAATTCCTTATTTAATTCCTTATTTAATTCCTTATTTAATTCCTTATTTAATTCCTTATTTAATTCCTTATTTAATTCCTTATTTAATTCCTTATTTAATTATTATTACTAATTTTTATTTAAATTATTATTATTTTATTTTAAAATTATTATTATTTTATTTTAAATATAAAAATTATTATTTTAATATATGATAAAAGTTTATAATTTAAAATAATTAAAAGAAATTATATTATACTTAACTATATATTTTAGTTTGAATAAAATAATATAATTATTATAATAAAATTAATTATTAAATAGTCAATTGTAAAATATTATAATAATTTTTAAAAAAATATTTATTCTTTAAATATTTATTCTTTAATTATTTGAATCTTATTTTAATCTTATCTTATTATATAACAACAAGTATCAATTTAAAATATCAATTTAAAATATTAATTTAAAATATTAATTTATTGGACATATCAAAAAATTTAGGTAACAAAATGAATGGAATATGGTATTATATTATTGCTTTTATAGTGATTTGGATTATAGCACTTACATTTAAGAAAACTCTGACTAAAATTGGAGTAGAAGTAAATCCTCCAATTTTAATGTGGAAAACTATACGATTTAGAACACTGATAGATAAAATAGCTAACAAATCACCAAGATTTTGGAAAGTGTATATGAATATTGGGATTGTTGTATCATTTATTGCAATGATAGTTATGAGTTACCTTCTTTTTAGTTCATTATCAACTATAAAAACATCTCCATCCGTTTCTTTAGTAATACCTGGAGTTGAAATTCCTGGTTCCCCTATAACAGTTCCATTAGGTTATGGATTAATTGCTTTAGCAACAGTTTTAATTGTCCATGAATTTTCTCATGGAATTTTAGCTCGAGTAGAAAAAATTTCAATTAAATCAATTGGATTAATGCTTCTTACAATATTGCCTGGAGCATTCGTAGAACCTGACGAAGAAGAGCTTAAAGAAACATCTAAATTAGGTCGTATGCGAATATATGCTGCTGGTTCGGTAGCAAATATGAGTTTAGCACTTGTTTCACTTATAATTGTTTTGTTAATAACTAATTTAATTTTTCCATTGACATTTCATGAAAATGGGATGGAAATTAAAACTATTATTCCAAACACTCCTGCAGATCATATTTTAGAAGATGGAATGATTGTTACTTCTCTTAATGGAGAAGATATTACAAGCACTAAAAGTTATAATGATGCTTTTTCACAATTAAAACCAAATCAAAATATATCGATTAGTACAAATAAAGGAGATCGTTACCTAACAACTTCAGAAAATCCTCAAGATGCCTCAAAAGGATTTGTAGGAATATCTGCAACACCAAATCTTGAAGTTAAAAAAGAAGTTTCAAATATCTTAGGTAACAGTATACCATGGATATTATTCAACTTTTATGATCTTTTCACTTGGATATTCACACTTAACATTGGAATAGGTTTATTTAATTTACTACCTATTAGAATGTTGGATGGTGGAGCATTATTTAAAGACCTTTTAACTTTTAAATTTTCACAAAAATTAGTTGATCATCTTCTAAATTTCACTACACTTGTTTTTGTATCTATTATAGTTTTTAGTTTAGTTTATGGGTTATTCAAAGGTCTTGCTTAGTTAGATGCATGCTATGATATAGTGCAGGTAACTATCAATCCTATAATTTATATATGGTGAATTTAGTTTAAAGATTATTATAAGAAAATAGCTATTATAACAATGGAGAGAAAACATGTCTAAAACAATGTCTGAGAAAATATTTTCAAACTCTACTAATGATAATGTAGAAAGTGGAGATATAGTAGTTGCTAATGTGGATCTTGCTATGGTTCATGATTTAACTGGTCCTCTTTCTATTAAATCATTTTATGAAATTGGTAAAAAGGTATGGAATCCAGATAGAATTGTAATTCCATTTGACCATCAAGTTCCTGCTGATTCATTAGAAGCTGCAGATAATCATATACTTATGAGAAAATTTGTAAAAGAACAATCAATAAAGAATTTCTATGATGTAAATCAGGGTGTTTGTCATCAAATATTACCAGAGTTAGGGCATGTTGTGCCTGGAGAAATAATTGTGGGTGCAGATTCTCATACATGTACTTATGGTGCCTTAGGAGCATTTTCAACTGGCATTGGTTCAACAGACATGGCTATGGTTTTTGCAACTGGTAAACTTTGGTTTAAAGTTCCTGAAACCATATATTTCAATGTAGACGGAGAATTAAAAAACAATGTTCATGGGAAAGATCTTATTTTAAATATAATTGGTAAGGTTGGAGCCGATGGAGCAAATTATAAAGCTGCGGAATTTGGTGGAGAAACCATAAAAAATATGGGAATTTCAGATAGGATGGTTCTTTGTAATATGGCGATTGAAATGGGTGGAAAAACAGGTATTATAGAACCAGATGAGAAAACCTTAAATTACTTAAAAAATCGTACTAATAAGAAGTTTAAAATATTTAAAACAGATCCAGATGCTCCTTCACTTGAAGAAATTCATATTGATGTTAGTGAGTTAGAACCACAAATTGCATGTCCACACAATGTAGACAATGTAAAACCTGTTAGTGAAGTTGATAGTGAAATAGACCAAGTTTTTCTTGGTTCATGTACCAATGGAAGAATAGAAGATTTAAGAATAGCTGCTAAAATATTAAAAGGCAATAAAATTGCTAATGGAGTTAGAATGTTAGTTATTCCTGCTTCAAAAGAAGTTTACACTAAAGCCTTAGATGAAGGTCTCACAAAGATATTTGTTGATTCTGGTGCCTTAGTATGTAATCCTTGTTGTGGACCTTGTCTTGGAGGTCACATTGGATTAATTGGTCCTGGAGAAATAAGTCTCTCTACATCCAATAGAAACTTTAAAGGGAGACAAGGCAGCCCTGATGGCAAAGTTTATCTTTCTTCCCCTGCAGTAGCAGCTACATCAGCTATTAAAGGTAGGATTTCAATTCCTGATAATTATTAATCTAATTTGATAATTATTAATCTAACCTTGTAACTATTAGTCTAATTTATAGAATTAATTGTTTATAATAACTTAATTAGTTATAATAAATGTTTTATTTAATTTATTTGCTTATTATTTAATTTAAACTATTTATTATTTAATTTAAACTATTTATTATTTTATTTATATTCATTATGAAAAGTTCTTAAATTTTTAAATAATGATTTTTTTATTAATTTATTTAATTTTAAATATCACTTTATAAAAATCTATAATTTTAAATTTTAAATAATATAAAGATAAATTTTAAATAATATAAAGACGTAATTTGATTAATAAGAATAATTTTAAATTAATGTCATTTTAATAATATTTATTATTTAATTTTTAAAAAAGTTATTTATTAAAATTTTTATCAAAAACCAAAAATATTATAATATAAAATATTTATTTAAAATTAAAAATAAGCTTATTTAATTATATACAATAAATTTTATTAGTATTTATATTAAATTATTAAATTTTATTAGTATTTATATTAAATTATTAAATTTTATTAGTATTTATATTAAATTATTAAATTTTATTAGTATTTATATTAAATTATTAAATTTTA